>NZ_JBNNJJ010000006.1:0-232682 GCF_050269995.1 Hyphomonas sp. NPDC076881
GCTCCGCTCAGCGGGCCTTGACCACCCACCCCCAACCAGAAAGAAAGGCGAACAGAGTCTCCAATTAAACGGCCCGGATCAGGGGGCTGGGTCAGATCAATTGATGGCCGAGGTTAAAGAGTTGAAGGCGGCTGACCAGGCCATTCGCAACGAACTGGACAATCAGGTATCGAAACTTAAATCGGCCATTGAATCGCAACACGGCTCTCACAGCCTAGCAATTGACGACATCAGAGAAACACTAACGTTGCATGCTACTGGAGGTATCGACTTAACGCTAAGCGGCTCGGTATTCTTTTTTGTTGGGGCGGTTCTCGGTACACTTCCGTATTCAGTCATTAGATGGCCCTATGAGGTATCTTGGGAAGTTTTGAGCTGCCTAGGCTGCTAGTCTCGAAAGTACATTTGCCGTTTTTAGCCTGCATCGCCTATAGGGCTCCTAAGCAAGATAACTGTTGCCCCAGCAAACCAGTGACGGCCGGGTAGAACTGAGGTAGACTGACGTTATCCACAGGAATTCTGACAGAATCGGGACTCATACCGAATAACGATAAAATGTTGTTGGCATTTTTGATGGCCCAGACTCAAGGGTCGGATTTTTCCATTACAGAACAGTCGCTTGCGAGGACTTCGAGTCCGGCCAGGGGCACCATTCAGCGGTTTCAGACGGTCCGAGATAGTTTGAAGCTCAATGAAATAGTCAATAAATTCAATGATTAGGGTCCAGGGCGGTCCGGAGCCGTGCCTCGGCATGTGGGGGCATTCAGACAGCTTTGCGGTGGGCAGCGGCGCGGCAACATCCCGCTGGCTGGCCACGACTTCGGGCGGGGCCGGGCCATCTGGTCCTTTGAGGCGGTCTGGGGGCTTTGGGAAAATTGGCCCGGTGAGGCTTGCCGCATCGGGCGCGACGCTGCCGGGGAGTTGGTCAGGCGGCCGTGCAGCGGCGTTTGGCGATGAGGGCTTCAAATTTGCCCGCTTCCATGGCGGCGCCGAAGAGGTGGCCCTGAAGGTATTCACAGTGCATGCCTTCAAGATACGCTGCCTGCGTCTCGTCCTCCACGCCTTCGGCGATCAGTTTTGCGTCAAATACCTGTGCCAGTTGAGCCACGGAGACAATCAGCTTCCGCGCCCGCTCATCCTGTACGGCATCCTCGACGATCGAGCGGTCAATCTTGATGCGGTCGATGGGCAGGTCGAGCAAGGCCCTCAGATTGGAATAGCCTGTGCCGTAATCATCCAGGGCAATCCGGATACCCTGGTCCTTGAGGGCCTGTATATTGATGCGCGCGCGGCCAAGATCGTGAATGATGCTCGATTCGACTATTTCTATACAGACTTTCTGGGCAGGAATGCCGGACCGCCGGATGAGGCTGAGAAACTCATCCGAAAATCCGGGCCGGACAATCTCAAGCGCCGATGCGTTGAAGCTGACAAAATCCAGAGGGCCAGCGAGGATGATATGCCGGAACGTTTCGCACGCCTTTCGGACAATGCCGAAATCAAGCGCGGAAATGAGACCGCATTCCACGGCGATTGAAATGAATTCCTGCGCAGGAATCCTGCCCAGCGCCGGATGAGACCATCGCGCCAGAACCTCTGCGCCGATGATGTTGCGCGTTCGGGCATCCACGATCGGCTGATAGACGGGATAGATGTCCCCTTTGGCGATGGCCTTGCGGAGATCCCGTTCCAGGGTGAGGCGGCGGAAAGTGCGCAGGGCGAGCGCGGCATCGAACAGGCGGACCTGTTCCCGGCCCTGCTTCTTGGCTTCGATCAGCGCGGTATCAGCATTGAGCAGTAGGGATTCGGCGTTCTTCGCGTCCAGGCCGTGAACAGAAAGACCGATGGATCCGGACACGGGGATCAGTTTGCCATGAATCCGGGTTGAGCGAAAAATCCGATTGCGCTGTACACTGATGTGTTCGACGAGTACATGGGGCGCGACGCGCGGATGTTCGAAGAGAATTGCAAACTCGTCGCCCCCCATTCGCCCGACACTGCGGACGCCGGGCCAGGACACAAGGCGCCTGGAAACGGCGCGCAGTATCGTGTCTCCGGTCTTGTGGCCGTAGCTGTCATTTATGAACTTGAACCGGTCGAGATCCAGATAGGCCACGCACAGGATCCGGTCGGGTGGCAGAGGAGCGTTCAGCGCGGCGCCGAGATCCAGATCAAAGCCGATCCGGTTGCGCAGGCCGGTCGCCGCATCGGTATGAGCCGCTTTGGTGGCGGCCGATTCCGACTGCCTGGCAAGTTCCAGCCGCTCTTCCAGAGCGCGCATCCGCGCCGCATCCGGATGCCGGGCGGGCGCGACAACAGCCTCATGCTTCCGGATGGATTCCTTTGCTTGGCTTGATGCTGCGTCGGCGACATCCAGTACACTGAGAACAATGCCTGCGATGATCCTTTTGCCCGACGGCAGTGTAACCAGCCGCCTGACCGTCAGGAGTACGGTTCCGGTGATCAGGGTCTCCTCATCCAGGCTTTCTGCGCCGGCAATGACGCGCCGCTCGGCGTCCCGTATCCGGTCCAGGCAGGAGGGATGAGTAACGATGCTGTCGTCTTCGCCGATCAGATCCGCCTCGCCTGCCAAGGCCTTGAACGCAATGTTTGCGTATATCCATCGATGCGCGTCGTCCTTGGCGAAGACGGGATAGGGGGAGGCATTGAGGAAAGCCTCGAAAAATGCCTGATCCGTCATTTTCTGGAGCCGGAGCACGCTGACGTACCCGGAAGATTTTCCGGCATGAACACTCTTTCGATGATGCGGGCTGCATCTTCCGCATAGCGCCAGAGACGCGGGCCATCTTCCGGTTCGAAACGGCGGGGAATATCATCAAGCAAGCAGAAGCCCCCAATCCGGAATTGTCCGCCCACAGTCAGGGGCGCGCCCGCATAAAAGCGGATGTGCGGGGGATTGCGAACTTGGGGATTATTGCAGAAGCGGGGATCATCAAGTGTGTTTTCGACAATCAGCAGCCGCATCCGCCGGATGGTATGATGGCAAAATGCCATATCGCGCGGAATGTTGAAATCGCCGAATCCAACGCTTGATTTGATCCGCTGGCGTTCTGAATCGATCAGGGTCACAAGCACGATCGGTACACGGAATTCAGCAGCGGCTTCCTGGGTCAAGGCATTCAGGTCCGGAATGGCAGGGCCATTGAGGATGCCGAGATCATTCAGGAACTCCGCGCGCTGCGTTTCCGTGCGGCGGTCCCTCTCGGTTTGGGGCGGGGAAGCGATTGTCATGGCCGGAATCCGGGGTAGGGTGAGCTAAATCTTACCCGGATGATATCGCCGGACTGAGATAGTTTCTCGCAACGCACAGGCGCGCTCAGCTCTGAGCCCGCCGCAGCGGAAGCGAAGGTGAAACTGTCGGGAGCGGGGAAGGGAAAGTGTTGTCTCAGCCGCGCGGTGCTGCCGGAGGCATCCAGAACCGTCACCGCAAACCCATTGCCTGTGCCATCCAGATAAATGAGGCCCTTGCCCCGGGGCCTTCGGGTCAGGTGGCGGCCATCTCTTGTCTTCATCGGAACACCCCTCCAGAGCGGATTACGCGGGACTTCCGGTCCGGTTCCATTCCAGGTGGGATATTTTGCGGGCGGCTTAAGCCGCTCTTGCAGGCAGCTCTGTTTCGGGAGGAGAGGCGCCTGAAAGGTGGATGGTGAGCAGCTCTTCCAGCGGATTTGCGGGGCTGGCCTGCGGTTTCAGCCGGCCGGCTGCTGATTTTCCGGGTGTTTGGGTCATCAGGGCAACCAGGGCTTCCCGCCCGCGGCTCACCCGGCTTTTCACCGTCCCTTCGCTGCACCCAATGATTCCGGCGGCTTCTTCATAGCTGAAGCCTGCGGCCAGCACGGTGATGAGGGCTTCCCGCTGCTTTTCCGGCAGGTGGCGCAGCGCGTCCTGCATCACCTGAAAGTCGCAGGTCCATTCCTGGGCGCCAGGGGTCGTCAGAGCGGTCTCTGCATCCTCCGGCGCTAGGGAAGAGGCGCGCCAGGCCTTGCGCTGGTGCCCGGTATGAAGGTTACGGATGATGCGGAACAGCCAGGGCCGCATGGGGGCGCCGGGAATGAAGCGCTCGCGTGCGGCCCACGCCTTGAGGCAAGCGTCCTGAACGATATCATCTGCCAGATCCTTGTTGCGGCAAAGACTGCGCGCAAATGCGCGCATCTGGGGGAGCATCGCCTCCAGTTCATCGACAAAAGTTTTATCCGTTGGTTCGCAATAGGGGGCCTGCAATGTCATGCTCCGGACTTGTCTGCAACCGCACGCCGGGTCTCTTCTTCCCTCAGTGTCCTGATCAATGCAGTGAACCGCTCCGGGAGAGGTTCGTTCAGGATGGATTCAAAGTCCTGCCGCATTGCCTCCGCAGAAGAGTCGCGCAGCCAGGAAACCTTGCTTTCAGCGCAGTTTGCGCCATTGCACGGAAGGGAGAACAAGCGGGCAGCCACTGTTGGAATTCCTATGACATCGATCTTGTCGAGCTTCTTCCGCCCGGTCTTTTTTCTGCTTCTTGCAGTTTCCACCAGTGTGCGCAAAACAGGTTAACAGAGTATTTCGCGGCCAAATTGGCGGCGCAAAAAAAGATATATATTTCAATGGGATATCTTGCAAACAAAAAGTTGCCGGCGCGGCTTGGCGCGCCGGCAATCAGGTACAAGATAGATGGCATAGCATCAGATGCTACATGAGGGGGTACGTGTGACCAGAAATACCGTTCCAAGATTTTTTCATCGAAATGAATTGTGTCACGGATCCTGCCGTAAGATTTTTTGCGAACAACTTTCAATATCAACTCTCACCGCAATACGGGGGTGTACAGATGAATAAATATTCACATGGATGGATCCAGTCTTGTCTTCCAACTGACGTAAATAATTGCGGCGCAGCGAAATGAAGTTTACCGTTTGTAATTGATTCGTCCGGGGGGACGATGCGTGGTGATCCGTCCACGCTGCGGAATGAGACGCAGTATAAAAATATAGCGTCTGAAATGGGCGGTTTTAAATCTGATGCAGGTGGGGAGGCCTGTCCGGATGCGCGTTCTGCTTATCGATGATGATCCGCTCATCGCGAAAACGCTCCGGCTCGGCTGGCCAGACAAGGCAGACACGATTGAGGCCTGCCGGACATTCGAGCAGGCCAAGCCCATCATCCTCTCCTCTCGCCTGAAAACATTCGATTGCGTTATCCTGGACCTTCATCTGCCGGATGCCACGGGCGCAGAGGTGCTCGCTGAGATCAGGCGCAACAGCGACCTTCCAATCGTGATGCTGTCGGGAACAGGGGACGCCGATTTCCGCGCGGAACTTCTCATCATTGGCGCCGATGACTATGTGATGAAGCCGGTTGGGCTGCGCGAATTGCACGCCCGCGTTCAGAAACTTGTGCGCCGCACGTCCATGACGCCGCCGCCCTCGGCGCGGTCACGGATATTCATAGGCAAGGTGATCTATGATCCGCTGACCCGCCGATTGACCGGCGTGGATCAATCAGCGGAGCTGACGCATGCAGAGGCCGGCCTTCTGGATGCCATGATCCTTGCAAGCGGCGAAGTGGTGCACAGGGACGATCTCTATCTGCGCGCCTTCGCAAGGTCTTATCGCGACGGGGAAAAGGTTCTTGAAACCTATATCGGAAGGCTGCGCCAGAAACTTTCCGATCTCGGGGAGGACGGCGGCACACGCCTTCTGACTGTTCGCGGCCTGGGGTACAGGCTGGCGTTCAATCAGATTTCCGAAGACGATCAACAGCCGGCCGCAGGCAAGGAGCCTGAATAGCCGAACAGATGTTCCAGTTTCTCTCTCAACTGGAAGAATCTGTAAGGTTTGCTGAGAAGCTGCGCGCCTCGGATTTCGCTCCGGCTGTTGAGCACTTCCATCGCCGCATATCCTGACGTCAGCAGTACCGGCAGGTCCGGATTAAGCTTGCGGGCAGCCTCTGCAAGTGCGATTCCGTCAATTCCGCCAGGCATCACGATATCGGTGAACAGAAGATCTATCGTCTTGATTTCTGAAAGAGTCTGGAGCGCCGCATTTCCATCCGTGACCGATTGAACCTCGTGCCCAAGGGATGCCAGCATTCGAGAAACATGCCGCCTGACGAGCGGATCGTCTTCAACGAGAAGGATACTTAACCGGGGGCCTTGCCGAAACTCTTTGTCCGGACTGTCTTGTGGCATGGAGAGGGCCCGCGCGGTTTCCGGTCGCCTTATAATCGCTCCGGTTGCGAGTCTCAAGGGTGTTCTTGGGCCGTCTCAGGCCGCCAAGGGCGGCGTGTTGTGTGCGGGGCAATTCTGGCAGCCGAACTGTCTTGCCAGGTTGATCCGGCTCTCTACGGAGCTTTTCGTATCCCCCTGCAAGGTGGCAATCTGGCTGACATCGAGATTGACAACCGCATGAAGCAGCGCCGCTTCCCGGACCGGGAATGGCAGGCAATGAACCTTCTGGGGCGCGGTTTCCACAGGTTTTGTCTCCCCTGCGCCGTGCAGCGACATCAGCTCCTGCCGGAGGTAAGAATAGGCCAGAGGGAAGGGGATGGCGTTCATATCAATCGAGCCGGCCAAGTTGATAAACCGAGAAAGCGCGATCTCCACAAACACATCGGCTTGGGTTTTCGATTGCGTCAAAAGGCATGCCAGCGCGCGCAACTGGCGCACAGTGTCTTCGATAGAACAGGGCTGGTCCAACTCGAGGGTACTCAGCATGACGATGTTATCCCAGTTTGATTACATCATATTAAGGATGAAGGTGCCCGGCGGGTAGTCGGCGAAAGGTCTAAAAGGGTCTAATCGGGCCCGTGGCATGCCGCCCATTCCGCCTCGCCAAGCCTGGTAAACTGCGTTAGCGATCCAGGGCTTGCTCTTGGCGGAGCGGGCAGGGAGGGCGGGGATGAGCAATAGCGGTAACGGACGCGCAAGGCCCTATCAGGGGCTGGTGGCGGGGTTGGCGGCTGCGTCATCACGCATTTCAACATGACAGGCTGGATCGACCCGGAGCGGGTTGATGCCAAAGGGGGCGCCCGTGGCGGCTGACGAGATGGATGACACGGGCACGCAGGCAGATATGCGCCGCAGAAGGATCAGGGCTCTGGCGCTAAATGCCCTGAAGCAGGGCCGGGTCGAGGAAACCGAAGCATTTCTGCAGGCGGAGAATCTCTCCGTCGTGCAGCTAACCCAGGATGTTCTGGTTCACCAGGCCGAACTGGAAATGCAGGCCGAAGAATTGTGGGAAGCAAACCTGCAACTTCAGAAAGCCAGGGAGCGCTTCAGCCGCTTTTTCCGGTTTCTTCCGCATCCGGCCATTATCATTGATCCGGTGACGGCGACCATTAAGGATGCGAATGAACAGGCTCGCACGCAGTTCGACGTGGAGGGTGGCACGCGCGGGGTGGGCGCGCTTCTGCGCCGGCTTGGGCAGGGGCGCAGCGCGCAGGACCTTCTCGCGAGCGCTGTTGCAGAAGCGCATGTACGAGGTGAGGCGCAGCTGACGGATATCCGGCTTTTGCTCCGGTCAGGAGCGGTCTGGCGCGGCGGGATAACCTGGTGCGGATTGATGAAGACAACCGGAGCGGGGCGGTGATCCTGGCCGTGATCTCCGATGAGACAGAACGATACGCCCAGATTGACAGGCTATCGAGCGAAAGCCGGCTGGAAGGGGCATTCGCCAGCCTTCTTGACCTCGCCAACCGGCCCACCCTCTCGCTTGAAGCGGTTCTGCAGCAGGCGCCCGATATCGTCTTGGGGGCCATTGGCGAGAAGGCGGATGCCTGTGTGCGCATCCGGTTTGAGGGCCGCGAGTATCTGAGCAATGGATGGACCGAGCAAAGTGATCCGCACGTACTCCCCATCACGTCCAGGGCGGCCGGGGTGGGCACAATAGAATTTGGAATGCCTGAGGGCGGTCTCGCCGGGGAGCCGGCGGACAGCCGTTCACGGCCATCCCTGCGCACCTGCTGGCTGCTGGCAGACCTGCTCGGACGTATCATCGAAGACAGACAATTGAGGCGGGATCTGGAAAAGGCCGAGCGCCTCGCCGCGGCCGGTCAGATAGCCGCGGGTATTGCGCACGACTTCAATAATCTGCTTACGGCCATTCTGGGGGAGGCTGAGGCGATCTCGAGCGCAGATGCGCTGCCATCATACCTCAAGGAGGGGGCGGGCATCATTGAAGCCGCGTCGCTCAAGGCGGCGCGGTTGACGCATTACCTGCTGGCCTATTCGCGCCAGCAAGCCCTTGAGCCGGAGCGGGTGCGCCCCGTCCAGCTCATGAAGCGGTGCCTTCCGGGCTGGCAGGACCTGATTGGTCCCAAAATCAGTCTTCGCCTGGTGGCGCCCGCCGATGGCTGGGAGATTGAAGCAGATGCCGGGCAGCTGGAAAACGCGGTCCTGAACCTGATCTCCAATTCCAGGGATGCAATCGAAGAAGACGGCGAGATCGTGGTCACGCTTCGCAATCTAGATTTTGCCGGGCAGCTGGAACTGGGGCGGTCTCCGGAGCGGCCGGCGGCCGTCGTGCTCGAAGTCAGGGATACCGGCTGCGGTATGACCCCGGACGTGCTCGCCAAGGCGCAGGAGCCATTCTTCACAACCAAGGAAAGGGGAAAGGCCAGCGGCCTCGGGCTGAGCATGGTCACAGGGTTTGTTCAGCAAACGGGCGGCATGGTCGATATCGTTTCAGCGCCGGGGCAGGGAACCCGTGTGCAGATGTTTTTTCCGGCAAAGACGGATACGGGTGCGTCATGACAGTTCTCCCAATCATCACTGACGAAACCTGCGCAGGATACGAGCTGATCCTGAATCCGGTTTTGATTGCGGCGCGTGCCGATCTTTCGATCCGGCGGGCGAACGGCGCCGGCAGGCAGCTTTTTCCCGCTCAGCCTGGAACCTGGTACCTGCCGGGCATTCTATCTGAAGCCGATGTTGGCAGATTTGACGAGCTTGCATCCGGCCTGGGCGCTGGGGACAGGAAATCCATTCGTGTACTGGTCAGGACACCGGGAGAATATCGCGGCTATGTTCTGGAGGTCTGTCTCGTGATGCTGAAAGGCAGGGAGTGCCTCTTCATCAGCATGAGCGCCGATGTCAGCGACGCAAAAGCATCTGCACAGCTGCGAACCATGGATAGATTGCTTGGTTTGGGATGGTGGGAATGTGATGTCGGCTTGCAGGCCTTCTCCTGGTCTGACCGTGTCTACGATCTTATGGGTGTGCCGCTGGGCAGTCCGCCTCCCACATTTGAGGGATACATAAATCTCATTCACCCTGCTGATCGGCAGGCGGCCATTCAAGCTTACCAGCAATTCGTGGTCGGGGGCGGCGGTTCGATTGAGTTTCAATACAGAATTCTGCGCCCAGATGGCAGCGTTCTGCATATAAAGGGCTCCGGTGAACGTCAGCAGCAGGACGGAAAGGACGTCATTGTTGGTGTACTGCAGGACGTAACCTCGCTTGTGGTGGCCCGGCGCCGTGTGGATGAAGTAGAAGAGCTGCTCAAACTCGCCGGGGACCATGCGAAGTTCGGGGCATGGCATGTGGACCTGGAGACCGGCCGCCTGTTCTGGACAGAGCAGATCAAACGGATTTTTGGCCTTCCGGATGATTATGAGCCTCGCCCTGGCGCAGGCTGGAACTTCGTTGCCCGCGAATATCGCGGCGCGCTGAAGGTGGCATATGAAAACTGCATCTCCTCAGGGCAGGAATTCCAGCTTACCTTCGAGATCATAGATACAACGGGCCAGCGCGCATGGATCAGTTCTTCGGGCAGGGCAATCCGGGATGAGGCAGGCCGGATCGTCAGTATTCAAGGTGCCTTTCAAGACATAACGGCAATCCGGGAAGCGGAGGAGCGAACGGCCCGTTCTGATCTGGAGCGGGTGAAGATACTTCAGAGCATTTCGGATGCTTTCTTCGCCCTGGATCAGAATTGGCGGTTCACCTACATAAATCCGCAAGCGGAGAAACTTTTGCAGAGATCGAATGCTGATCTCATGAGCAAGAGCATCTGGGAAGAATTCCCGGGAGCTGCCGGGTCGATCTTTCAGGTCAATTATGAGCACGCCGTCACCTTCGGAGAATCCGTCAGCTTTGAAGAATATTTCGTGCCCTTGGAGGCCTGGTTTGAAGTATCAGCCTACCCGATGCAGGATGGCCTGTCTGTCTATTTCCGGGATGTGACAGCCCAAAGGCGGAGGGACGAACATCTCCGTCTGCTGGACGCCGCCGTTTCGCGGCTGAATGATATTCTTCTGATTACCGAAGCCGCCCCGCTGGATGCTTCTGTCGGGGGGCCGAGAATTGTCTATGTGAACGACGCCTTTGTCCGGCTTACAGGGTTCACCCGGCAAGAGGTGATCGGGCAAACTCCTAGAATTCTTCAGGGACCGGGAACCGACCGGTTTCAGTTGGACCGTATCCGGCGCGCGCTGGAGAATTGTGAGCCGGTCCGCGCCGAACTCGTCAACTATTCCAAGGATGGCAGGGCCTTCGATCTGGAGGTCGATATAGTTCCGTTGGCGGATCAAGGCGGAAATTACACCCATTGGGTGGCCGTTCAACGCGACGTCTCGGAAAGGAAAAGAGCCGAAGAGGCAAGGCGGCTCAGCGACGAGCGGTTCCGGCTCGTTTCCAAGGCCACCAACGATGTCATCTGGGACTGGGATATCGCGGCGAACAGGATTTGGTGGAGCGATGCCATCACGACGGTCTATGGTTATCCGTTCGGTGACGATCATGCGCACCCGGACATCTGGTCAAACCGCATACATCCCAGCGACAGGGAAGGCGTGATCCATCAGTTGCGATCTGTCATCACCGGCACAGGAAATGTATGGTCGGATGAGTATCGGTTCATGCGCGCCGACGGGACCGCAGCGATTGTATCCGACCAGGCTTTCATCATCCGCGACGAGACTGGAGTGGCTCTGAGAATACTCGGCAGCATGCGGGATATGACCGAGCAGCGCAGTCTGGAACAGAAGCTTCGCGAATCTCAGAAGCTGGAGGCAGTTGGTCAGCTCACAGGCGGCGTGGCGCACGACTTCAACAATCTGTTGACGGTCATTCTCGGAAACGCCGAGGAACTCTCGCATCTTCTGAGCGAGGACAGCCAGCTTCGTCAGATGGCGGAGATGACGGCAACCGCTGCGGCGCGCGGCGCCGAGCTGACCGCCCACCTTCTGGCCTTTGCGCGCCGCCAGCCGCTTCAGCCCATGGTGTCGGATCTCAACCGGCTAATTCAAGGCATGGAGGGATTGTTCCGGCGAACTCTGTCGGAGGATATCGACATTGAATTTGTCCGGTGCGCCGGCCTCTGGCAAACTGAAGTCGATCCGGGCCAGCTTGAGGTGGCGCTGCTCAATCTGATGGTGAATGCGCGCGATGCCATGCCTCTGGGCGGGAAGCTCACCATGGAAACGGCGAATGTCAGGCTCGACGAAGACTATGCTGCACATCACCATGAGGTGGCCTCCGGGCAATATGTCATGGTGTCAGTGACCGACACAGGCAACGGTATGGACGCGGTCACGGTTTCCCGCGCGTTCGAGCCTTTCTTCACAACAAAAGCGGCCGGCAAGGGCAGCGGCCTTGGGCTCAGCATGGTGTTCGGCTTCGTCAAGCAGTCGCGCGGCCACATCAAGATCTATTCCGAGATCGGAGAAGGCACGTCGGTAAAACTCTACTTCCCCAGATCCCACCTGGCGATAAGCGCCAGCGCCCCGATACAGGGCGAAGAGGTGGTGCTTGGCGGCGCGGAGCAAATCCTGCTGGTGGAGGATGACGACCTGGTGCGGGAACACCTGGCAAATCAGCTCGCCGGTCTTGGATACCGGGTGCTGCAGGCCGCCAGCGGGCCAGAGGCAATCGGCGTGCTGTGGGAAACTGCAGAGGTGGATCTTCTGTTGACGGATATCGTGATGCCCGGCGGTATGAATGGCCGCGAACTGGCCGAAAGGGCGTGTCACTTCCGTCCGGGCCTGAAGGTGTTGTTCACATCGGGATACACCGAGAACGCCATCGTGCACCACGGCCGGCTGGACCCTGGCGTAGAGTTGCTCAGCAAGCCATACAGGCGCAAGGAGCTCGCAGCCAAAGTCCGCAAAGTTCTGGACGGCGACAGCTAACGGGGGGGCAGGCGAGTGGCTCAGCAACAGAACTCCCGGCGCGGGCCTTTCCTGGGGCTCGACTCAAGAGCGACAATCCTCTTCGGCCTTGTGGTTGCCCTCTTCGGCTCCATAGTGGGGTATGTGCTGACGGCCTGGCTGGGAACTGCCGGCAAATTGGAGAGCGCTTTCATTGCCGGCTGCGCTGTAGCGGTCGTTGTCTTTATCCTTATGCTGGTAAAGCCCTCGCCAGTGCCTGCGAAGAAGGTCTCGAGGTACGCAACCGTCTTCTTCAGCCTTTATCTTCTGGCTGTCGGCCTTGCGGCGATCTGGGGCGGCAGTGATTTTTACAGCCTGCTTCCCTATCTCTTCTGGTATTATCCCTTGCTGGCCTACAGCAAGCTCAACAATGTCGGAAAACGCGCTGCCCTCCTTGATCGCGTGATGGTTGGTGGACCAATCATCCTGCTGCTGGTTTATGCCTCTGCCCATCCTGAAGTTCTTGAGCCTGATCTGCTGGGCATCCTCTGGGCGGCGGGCGTCTCGCATGCGGCTTGTGTCATCCTGCTGGGCCGGCTCGCCGGCTACAGGGAGGCGTTGGCAGATGCGCGGGCACGCGCCGAGGAAATCCGCCGGAGCGCGGATACCCTGAAGCAGAATGAAAGCCGGTTTCTCCAGGTCATGCATGAAGCCGGGCTGGGGCTCGGGATGATTGATCCGCATGGCCGCGTGGCCTGGGCAAACGAGACGGCAACCGGCTGGACGGGCAGAGGATCGATTATTTCTCTTCCGTATGCCGAGCTTGTGCCCGACCGTGAGAGACAGTCATGGCAAACGCAGGTCCGTCTCCTGCAGGCTGGTGACATCCCCCGCATCCGGTTTGAATATATCGTGGAGACGCAAAGCGGGCCGCGGGTCATCGAGAGCAATTTCTTTCTGGCGCCCCCCGCCAGCACGTTGCCGGCCGGCATCATTTTCGTTTGCCGGGATATTACCGATCTGCACGAACTGGACGCGCAGCTTCGCCAGTCCCAGAAGATGGAGGCCCTCGGGCGTTTGACAGGCGGCATTGCGCACGATTTCAACAACCTTCTCACCGTCATGCTCGGAAGCGCCGAAGCGCTGAAATTCCGCTTCGGGCCAGGCACTGAGGAGCATGAACTGGCCGAGATCATCGAAGAGGCTGGCGATCGGGGGGCAGGGCTGGTCCGGCATCTTCTGGCATTCTCGCAGAATCAGATGCTCAGACCACAGAGCATGAGCGCTTCCGGTCTCGTCAGGGCCTCCATTTTGCTGCTGAAGCCGGGCCTTCCCGAGTCCATAGAGCTTCATACAGACCTTGAAGATGGGAACTGGCAGATACTGGTCGATCCGGGGCAATTCGAAGCGGCCCTTCTCAACCTTACGGTCAATGCCCGCGACGCGATGCCCTCCGGTGGCCGGATTTCAATCAAGGTATCCCTGCTTGACGCGGGAACCGGCGATACTGGGGGCGTCAGTGGGGACCGGGTCGTCGTCAGTGTTTCGGATACGGGGGAGGGCATACCTCCGCAGCAGCTGGCAAGGGTGTTCGAGCCCTTCTTCACCACCAAGCCGGCGGACAAGGGTACAGGCCTGGGGCTCAGCATCGTGTACGGCTTTGTCAGACAGTCCGGCGGCGACGTCCAGATCCGGTCAAGAGTGGGTAGGGGAACGGAAGTGATGATGATCTTCCCCCGCCATTCCGGGAACGCCTGCGCGGCGTAGGGCCGTCTTTGATTTGCTGCCTGATCCTGGCCGCCTCAGTCAAAACCGGCGCGCAGGTCGCGCAGGGGATAGTCGGCCATGGGGTCGTAGCGGGAAGGGCCGCCGCTGCGGCGGGGAATGCTGGCATAAAGATGGAACAGGCTGGCGCGGAAGGGCGCGCTGTGATAGGCCTGATGGGCCTGCGTCCAGTCCCTCACCGTGTCGAGCGGTGTGCCGTGCAGGTAAGCCAGCGTGATGTGCGGCGTGAAAGGGTGCTTTTCCAGCGGGATGCCAAGACGGCGCGCGGCGCGTTCGCACTGGCTGGCGAGGGCACGCAGCTCGTCGCTCTCGCCGATCCGTGCCCAGACGGCGCTCGGTTCGCGCCGCCCGAACCAGCCCATGCCTTCCACGCGCATGTCAAAGGCATCGGCCTCTATCTCGCCGAGAAGTTCGTCCAGATCGCGGGCCTGCGTGTCGGAAAGCTCGCCATAGAAACACAGCGTCACATGAAAATTCTCTTCCGGGCGCCAGCTGGCGCCGGGCAGATCCTTCTGCAGCTTGCGCAGGGGCGCCGAAATCTCCGGCGGAACGGGAAGGGCAGCGAACAGGCGGTACATTCCGCCTGTTCACCACACTGCTCCGCTCATGAAAACCCGTGCCGGCGGCCGGCCGGGATTTTCAGGCTTATTTTCAACCGGAAAGAGCCTCCAGGCGGCCAAAATGCTCCGCCAGGAGATAATAGAAGGTCACGCGCGATTTCTGGCCCCCTTCGGCCTTCATCGTTTCGCAGACGGACTGGATAGCGGCATCGAGTTCCTGCTGCTTATGCGCCAGGCCCAGCTTGCCGCGGCACCATTTCTCGCGCACCCGGTCAAGTTCGCCCGAATCCGTGCAGGCCACGATCGAGCTGTCCTTGTTGCGCAGCGCGATTCCCAGATGGCCTACAATCTTTTCGGCGGCGGCCTGATTATAACCTTTACTGTATTTCTTGATGTTCTCAGCATAAGCAGAAGCATCAGCCATGAGTTTCCCCTTCTCATTTGATGGAACGCCTCCTGATGGAGGCTCTCCACACGGAGAGGTTTAACCCTCGCCCGTGCCGAGTCAATGATACTTAAAAGGCGGGCACGGCTACATTTGGACAGAATCAGGCTGGATTGAGGCATTCAAGTAAAATTCAAAAATTTAATACTCTATATTTCGAATTATAGAGTATGAGTACAATAAATACTTGTGCTTTCCCGCCGATAGATCCCCGTGCAAAAGAGTTGGTATGCCTGCGCAATCGCTAAACTGAACGCTTGATCCCGGTTTTTGTTGCGGATCGGATGCGAAATGCCCATATTCAATACCGAACGGCACCCTCGGGTTGCCGGGTTCACAAGAAAGGACTTGAAAAACATGAACGAATTCAACCGGGGCTTCGGCGCGGTCGATGTTCGCTCGATGGACACTTCGGTCAATGTTGGTCTGCGGACCTTCATGCTGGGTGTATATCAGAAGCTTGCGCTCGGCATCGCGCTGTCTGGCGGCGTTGCCTTCCTCGTCGGTTCGGGGCTCGTTCCCGGCCTGACGCAACTGCTTCTCGGCACGCCACTCTTCTACCTGTTCCAGTTCGGCCCGCTGGCACTAATCCTGGGCTCGGCCTTCCTGATGCGGAATCCCTCCCCGCTGGCAACCGGTATTCTTTACTGGACCATCGTGGTGATGCTCGGCGTCTGTCTGTCGATCTGGGTGGCCATGGCGGCCGCGCAGACCGGTGTGACCACACGGGGCGGCGCTGCGCTCAATGTCACCTTCATGACGATGACCAAGGCCTTCCTGCTGACGGCATCGGCCTTCGGCGCCCTCAGCCTGTTCGGCTACACCACCAAGGCAAACCTCCGCCCGATCGGCATCATTGCCGTCTTCGCGCTGTGGGGTGTGGTGGGCATCTCGCTGCTCAGCTTCCTGTTCCCGCCTTCGGGCATGTTCGAGGTCATCGTCCAGGTTGCCGTGCTCGGCATCTCGGGCGTGCTGGTGGCTTTCCAGACGCAGGAACTGAAAGAGGGCTACTTCGCCAATGAGGGGGATACCCGCTCCCTCGCCGTGATGACGAACTGGGGCGCCCTCAACTTCTTCATCATGTTCTACAACATGTTCACCATCCTGATGTCGCTGCTCTCGCGCGACTGACCGGGAAGGGGAGACCCTCAAATAAAAAACGCCCCGCGAGCCCGTCTCGCGGGGCGTTTCACATTTTGGCCGCATTGCAACATCCGCGGTCCTCGGCTAGGGGTCCGGCAGCTTGTTTCCACGACCATTTTCCTCAGGAGAAACACATGGCCCGCAATAAGATTGCGCTGATCGGCTCCGGCATGATTGGCGGTACACTTGCCCATATCGCAGCCCGCGAAGAACTGGGTGACGTGATCCTGTTCGACATCGCCGAAGGCCTGCCGCAGGGCAAAGGTCTCGACATTGCCGAATCCACCCCGGTTTACGGCGCCTCGGTCAATCTGAAAGGCGTCAACGACTATGCCGGCATCGCTGGCGCAGATGTCTGCATCGTCACCGCCGGCGTGCCGCGCAAGCCGGGCATGAGCCGCGACGATCTCCTCGGCATCAATCTGAAAGTCATGAAAGCCGTCGGCGAAGGCATCAAGGCCCACGCCCCGAACGCTTTCGTCATCTGCATCACCAACCCGCTCGACGCGATGGTCTGGGCGCTGCAGAAATTCTCCGGCCTGCCGGCCAACAAGGTCGTCGGTATGGCGGGCGTGCTCGACTCTTCGCGCTTTGCCTACTTCCTCTCCGAGAAGACCGGCGTGTCGGTGGCAGACATTCACGCCTGGACGCTGGGCGGCCATGGCGACGACATGGTGCCGATGGTGCGCCACTCGACCGTGGGCGGCCTGCCGCTGACTGAACTCGTCAAGCAGGGCTGGATGAGCCAGGGCGATCTGGACGCCATCGTCGAGCGCACCCGCAAGGGCGGCGGCGAAATCGTCAACCTGCTCAAGACCGGTTCGGCCTATTATGCCCCGGCCGAGTCGGCCATCGCCATGGCGAAATCCTACCTTGCCGACCAGAAGCGCGTCCTGCCCGTCGCGGCCTACCTCTCGGGCGAATACGGCCTGAAGGACATGTATGTCGGCGTGCCGACGCTGATCGGTGCAGACGGCGCCGAGAAGATCATCGAGTTCGACTTCAACGCCGATGAAAAAGCCATGTTCGAAAAGTCCGTTGCTTCAGTGAACGGCCTGATCGAAGCCTGCAAAGGCATTGATCCGTCGCTGGCCTAAGCCGGGCGATGATCATCGTTGAAGGCTATGTGCGGTTTGCGGATGCGGGAGATTTTTCCCGCATCCGCGACGCGGCCTTCGCCCAGATGAGTGCCAGCCGGGCCGAGCCTGGCTGCCTCGATTACACCTACGCCCTAGATGTGGCCGACCCGTGCCTGATGCGTGTGCTGGAGCGCTGGGAAAGCTGGCAGGCGCTGGAAGATCATTTTACCCGCCCGCACATGATCCCCTGGCGCGCCGCGTTGGCGTCCGTCTCGATTGAGGCGCGGTTACTCCACGCGCATGAGGCCGTTGACACGCGCCAAGTGTAACGAAACCTTCATTCAGCCAGATGCTTCCCGCGATGCCGCTCTCTGCGCTAAACGTCTGGTCTCGAACGAGTCCAGCAAAGGTGACCCCAGAATGCGTACATCCCTGATTTCCCTTGCCGTGATTGGCCTCACCGCGTGTTCGGCAGGTGCGCCGACAGAACTGACGGCAGCCCTCCAGGCAGGCCCTCCCGGCCCTGGCCACGAGATCGGCGGCAGCATTGACCTGGTCAATTACGATCAGGCGGCTGGAAAGCTGACGGTTGAGGGCTGGCATATGCTGACGCCGAAGACCCGCGATCAGGTCCTCAATGTCTACACCAACAATGCTGTTTCGGTTGAGAGCATCACCCGCCGGGAGCGCGCGGACGTGGCCGCCGCCATCGGCAACAATGATCTGAAGCAGGCCGGCTTCGCGCTCGTTCTGAATACCGAACCGGGAACTCCGCTCACCCAGCTCTGCATCTCGATGACGGACAAACATTATGGTGCCCGCGTTCTCAACGCGCATAGCTCCGATCAGCCGACCTGTTTTGGCGCCAGTTGATGGCAATTGGCCCGGTTATCGAGACGCCGCGCCTGATCCTGCGGCCTCCGGGGCCGCAGGATTTTGATGGCTTCTGCGCGCTGGCGGCAGATCCGGAAGCCGCGCGTTTCATTGGCGGGGTTCAGCCCCCGGAAACCGTGTGGCGGAGCCTCTGCGCCATAACCGGCGCTTGGACGATCAGCGGCTGCTCGATGTTTTCGGTCATCGAAAAGGAAACCGGCCAGTGGATCGGCCGGCTCGGGCCATGGCACCCGCATGGCTGGCCCGGTACCGAAGTCGGATGGGGATTGCTGAAATCGGCCTGGGGCAGGGGCTATGCGCTGGAAGGCGCAACCGCGGCTATGGACTATGCGGTCGATACGCTTGGCTGGCAGGAAATCATCCATTGTATCGAAGCGGAAAATGCGCCCTCGATCCGGGTTGCCGAGCGGCTCGGCGCCCGCAAGCTGCGTACCGTGCCCGCGCCGCCACCCTTCAAGGATATCGTCTGGAACATATACGGCCAGCCGGCAGACGGCTGGCGCGCGCGGCGCAGCGGCTGAGCCGCGCAAAGCAAAGGGCGCAGAGATCATTCTCCGCGCCCTGTCGCATGTGAGCTATCGCCGCGCGCTCAACGGATCACGCGCAGGCAATCATCATCCGTGTCCCGATCAAGATCGTATTTCAGGATGTCGCCGGTGCGGCGATGCAGATCAATTTCCAACTCGCGCCCATCGGCGGTGCAGCCTTCAATTTCCCACTCGCCATCATCGAGTTCGATCTCCAGCACATGCACCATGCCTTTCTGGCTTGCGATGTCGATCGCCTGCTCGCGGCTGATCGTGTCGGTGCCGGCAGACTGGGCAAGGGCAAACGGAACGGGGGCGGCGATTGCGGTGGCAATCAGGGCGGCAGAAATGCGCTTCATGGGGAACTCCTTGTTTTTTCTAATCGTTCTAACGTGTGAGCCGGGTCGGGGTTCCGGGCGGATGTGTGCAGGGGAGGAAATCCATCCGCCCGGCCCTTTCGCTGAAGGGAGGCTGTCCCTCAGCAATCGTCATCCTCATCGATCTCCAGGTCGAGGATCGCGCCGGTGCGGCCATGGATGTCGATCTCTATCTCGCGGCCATTCCGGGTGCAGCCTTCCAGCTCCCATTTGCCGTCATCGCGCTCGATCTCCTTCACACGGGTCATGCCCTCGGCGCGGGCAATCTGCACGGCCTCTTCGCGTGAGACCGTGACGCCGCCCGCGCCGGCGCCGCCACGCAGGCCATACTCATCTTCGGCCAGCGCAGCCGGGGCAGGGGCGGCCAAAGCCAGCACGGCCAGGCAAGCTGTCATCAGCGTCTTCATAATCATCGTCCTTCAAATTTCGGGTTGTTCTTGCGGGGAAGTTGAGCGTCTTTCTGCCCCGCAGGCCCTGAGCCCCTCCTGACACGCGCTGTCAGGTCGCTGTCAGTTTCGTATTCCCGGGCAGGCTTATGGCTCGCTTGCTCACTGACAGGGCGGCACCTATCATGGCGCAGTCCTGTTTTTCTGATGAGGCGCGCATGCAGAGTTTCTGGCGGGGAATCTGGAGGCTGGCCGGCATAGTTCTGTTCTGGCCGGCGGCGTGCGCCACCCCGCCGCAGTCTTTGCCGGAACCGGTGTCTGCGCCGGGGCGGCCCGCCGTGGAAGCTATGGTGTCGCGCAGCCCGGCGGGCTGGAGCGTGGACTTTGCCTTTCATCAGCGTGCCCCGGTCTGGGCCTTCACGCATTCTGCCCTGCTGCGCGATAGCCGCACGCCTTGGCGGCCTCTGCAATGGGAGGTCATCACGCCGGGCGTAATGCTCGATCATCTTGGCGGGCGGGATGTTCTGCGCATGCGTGATGGCGGGGATGTTCCTGCGCAGGTGCAGATCGCACTGCGGCCAGCCTCGGCAGGGGTGGAGGCGTCCTACAATCCCGCACTTGTCTTTTCCGATGGCGCTGTGGCCCTGTTCAGCGATCAGTTTGATATAATCCCGCTCGCTTCGATCGATACGGCCAGCCAATTACCGCCCGATCTGAGCGAGGCTGGCCTGCCGCCCGCCGAAGTGGACGTCACCTGGCAGGATGCTGCCGGACCGGTGCTGTTCAAGGGGCAGAGGCTTCAGGCGCCCTCTGCCCAATCGGCTGGTACCTATGTTTTGTTTGGTTCCCCGCCCGCCATTGAGACCGATCAGTTCACGGTGATCGCCGATACGGCCTTGCCTGAATGGATCCGGGAAACGATCCTTGTCTCAACACCAGAGATAATTAATCTTTATACAGATCGTTTGAGGCTCGCTCCGTCCGCAAGGCCCATGGTGTTCGCGAGTTGGAACGGCCCCACGCCGCGCCTCTACAGTATGGGCGGCAGCGTCATGGAAGGCCTTATTGCGATCGCGTTTGAAGGGGAGGGGGTGGTGGCCCCGTCTGAAGAACTCCGCCTGCAGACACAGCTGTTCCTGGCGCATGAAGCGGCCCATTTTTGGCTGGGTCAGCTTGCGGCGTATGAGCGTGAGGCGGATATGTGGATCACCGAAGGCGGCGCAGACCTGATGGCCGCCCGCGCGCTGGAAAGCCTCGCGCCGGATTTTCCGGTGAAAGACTTTCTGCAGACTGCGGTGGATGATTGCTCCGCCTATCTGCAGGATGGGCCGCTTGTCTCTGTCAATGAGCGCGGGCATCAGCGGGCGCATTATGTCTGCGGCACAATGTTCGCTCTGGTGGCAGAAGGCTTTGCCCGCAAGGCAGGGGTTGAAAGCTGGCTGGATGTGGTTTCCGGCCTGATCCGCGACAATGAGGAAGACCGGGTGATCAGCCGGGACGACTGGATGTCCATGCTGACCGGCTACGCTGAGCGCAGCGACATCGCGCCAGCCATTGTGCGCCTGATCGAGGAAGAAACGCCCGAGCCTGAAGCCGCCCTCTCCGCGCTGCTCACCGAGGCGGGCATCCGCCATGACCTGAACGAGGGCCGGATTGTCCTCAACTGATCTCTCCCGTACTGGCGGCGCGGCCGATGGACGGTGAGCGTCCGTTCAGTTTCGATCCGGACGTCCGGATAGGGGACGCCCTTGAGGCTGCCCTTGAGGCATTGCGCCTCGCCCGCCGGGAGCTTGCCGGAACAGACACCCAGCCAGAACGCTGGCGCTGGGTGGCACTCGGCCTTGTCAGCGCGCTGCAGGCCGCGCTGGTTGCCGCGCTTTCCGGCTATGCGTCCGCCCGGCCCGAGGATGTCGCCAACCCCTCCCAGTCAGACAGGGTGGCGCCGATTGCCCTGCTGCTGCGCCGGGCAAGGTCATCGGAACATCTCAACCCGCCTGAGCGGCTGGATCTCACCGGCGCGCAGGTACGCGGGCTTGAGGAACTCGTCGCCATGCGCAATGCCGCCGTCCATGGGCTCGGCTTTCAGGTACCGGAAAACCCCGCCGCCCTTGCCAGAGCGGCCGTGGCGGTCATTCGCCATCTGCTGTTGACCCATCCGGCGTTCGATATGTCCGGATTTGTCCTCTTCCTGTCCCTGATTGACCGGGAGTTGACCGCGCTGGGCACGGCTCTGGCGGCGAAAGTCCCCGGAAAGGCCTATGATTAACGCCAAAGTGACGCCTCATGGCGCATTTCTGGCGTCATGCGATTTTTCCGCCCGCTTGTCCTTTCTTGCCTCGCGCTCGCGCTGACTGCTGCGGGGCCCGATACCTATACGCGGCAGGATCTGGAGGCGCTGGAAAAGGAAAAGCGCGCTGCCGAACAGAAACTCGAGCAACTTCAGTCCACGGGCGAAAGCACTGTCCGCGATCTCAAATCGCTGGACCAGGATCTTCTCGCCGCCGCCGCCGAAGCGCTCCGGCGGGAGGAGCAGGCCGTCTCCGCTGAGAAGGCGCTGATCGATCTGTCGGTCAAACGGGAGAGGGCTTCTGCTCAACTCCTTGAAAATGAAGGCGCTTATGAGGATCTGATTGCCGCCCTCGCCGCTGCCAACCGGCGCCGCCCGCCCGCGCTCGTGGTCTCGCCTGGCCAGTCCGGCACCGCCATCCGCCGCGCCGTGCTGATGCAGGCAACGCTGCCGGAACTCAACGCCCGTGCCCGGCGCATATCCGGTGAGATCACCGCGCTCAACAAGCTGGAAGACCAGATCCGCACAGAACAGGCCCGCCTTGAGGCGGCCGAGGCCACCATCGCCTTGAAAAAAGAGGAAATCGAGCGTCTCGCCGCTGCCAAGCGCAGCCAGTATGAAGGCGTTGCCGGCGATGTCTCCGTCCTGCGCGCCCGCGCCGAAAAGCTGGGCCGGGAAGCCGATACGCTGCGCGACCTGCTGGCGGCGCTGGAATCCAGCGCCCCGGGCGCTCCCGGCATTAAGCCGAAACAGCGCCCGCAACTGGCCGCGCTGAAGCCAGCGGCGAAGTCCGCCGCGCCCGGCACAAAGACCGCGCCGATCAAAACTTCGTCAAAACCGCTGGGAAAAGCTGCCCTCGGCGGCCTGCTCCAGCCGGTTGCCGGCGATGTGCGCAACCGCTTCGGGGACAAGCTTTCTGGTGGCAGCACTGCAGAATGGGTGAGTTTCGAGACCCGCTCGGAAGCCCAGGTGGTCGCCCCGGCGGGCGGCACCGTCGAATATGCCCGGCCCTTCCGCAGCTATGGGTCGATGCTGATTCTGCGCACAAGCGACGGGTATCATGTTATTCTGACAGGGATGAGCCGGATTTACGTATCCGAAGGCCAGTCTGTTACTGCCGGTGAGCCGGTAGGGTTGATGCCTGATCGCACCGATCCGCCGCCTGAACTCACTCTGGAATTAAGGCTTGGCGACAGGGTGCTTAATCCTGCAGAGTGGATGATGCGTGGCGGCTGATCCGCCGTGTGAGGATGAAGATGGAGTGGAATATGCGTTCATTGCTGACCGGAACGGCCCTGGGTGGAGTTCTGGGAGCGCTGGCGGTGGGTTTTGCGGCGATGGCCTGGCCTCAGGGGCAGGACGTCAAGCCGCCGGAAGATCCGCGCGTTGCCACCTATCAGCAGATTGAGCTGTTCGCAGAAATCTTTGCGCGCGCGCAGCGGGATTATGTCGTCCCGATCGACGAGCGCGAAGCGATGGAGTCGGCCATCAACGGCATGCTGACCTCGCTTGACCCGCATTCCAGCTATATGAACCCGGAAGATTTCCGCTCGCTCCAGGTCCAGACCTCCGGCGAATATGGCGGCCTTGGCATCGAAGTGACGATGGAAGACGGCTTCGTGAAGGTCATCTCCCCGATCGACGACACCCCGGCCCAGCGCGCTGGCATCCAGCCGGGCGATTACATTACCGCCATCAACGGCAAGCCGATCATGGGCCTGACGCTGAACGACGCCGTCAAGGAGATGCGCGGCGAGAGGGGCACCGAGATCGAGATCACCATCCTGCGCGAGGGCGTTGACCCGTTCCCTGTGAAGCTGGTGCGCGATGTGGTGCAGCAGAAATCCGTCACCTGGAAGAAAGAGCCGGGCGACATTGCCTATATCCGTGTCTCCACCTTCAATGAGCGGACCGGAACCCTGCTTGAAGATGCCGTGCAGGCGATCAGCCGCGATATTGGCGCGAAGCCTGCCGGCATCGTGCTGGATCTGCGCAATAATGGCGGCGGCCTGCTCGATGAAGCGGTGAAGGTGTCTGATTTCTTCCTCTCCGGCGGCGAGGTTGTCTCGACCCAGGGACGCCGCCCAATTGATGTTGAGCGGCGCAACGCCACCAAGGCGGAAGTGTTCAAAGGCGTGCCTCTGGTCGTGCTGATCAATGGCGGTTCGGCTTCGGCATCCGAGATTGTCGCCGGCGCGCTGCAGGATCGCGGCCGGGCGCTGGTTGTGGGCACCACCAGCTTCGGCAAGGGGTCGGTCCAGTCGGTGATCCCGCTGGGGGCCGAGCGCGGCGCCATCCGTCTCACCACCGCGCGGTATTACACGCCGTCGGGCCGCTCCATCCAGGCGCTGGGGATCGAGCCGGACATCATGATTACCCAGGTCCGCCTGACCGAGGAAGAACTCGCCCGGATCCAACGCTTCTCTGAAGCAGACCTCCCCCACGCCCTCGCCAACGAGTCCGGCGCAGAGCGGTCCAAGCTGCGGATGCCGGATGAGCAGCCGCCCGAGGAGTATGAGGGCGAAGACTTCCAGCTCGAGCGGGCGATGCAGCTGCTGAAGGACGGCAAGGCTTCGATTTCACCCCTCGCCATGCAGCCTGATAAGGCCGGTTAACGATTTCCACTGCTTAAAGGCCCGATTGATTGAGGCCCGGTAAGCATCTGTTTGCCTCCTGTTAACCCTGCGCGGCGATTCTGAAAGCTGCTTTCCGCCGCCGTCAGATTTTCACGAGGTCGATACATGGGTTACCGGCAGTCAGAGCCGTCACCGCTGAAGTCCGGCCTCATGCATGCCGGCATGAGCCTCAGTGTCTTTGGCGGTCTCGCCGTGGCACTGGGCACGGGGATCCATATTACGGCTGACCCGGCAGCGGCTGGCCCCCGCCAGACGATTTCGCTGTTCGGCACCACCTCCACCGACGCGGATGAGAAAAGCGCCGCCTTCGCGGGAATCCGCGCCGCCGATTATGACGAAGACTATGCGCCGGCTGACTATCCCGCCTCCGGGGGGATGGACCTTGCTTATACCGAGCTGGATGGCGACGGCATGCGCATCGACATCACCGGCGGGCAGGGGGGGCCGATCGTGGCACCGGCAGCCGGCATCCGGATCAATGGCCGCCTCGTGCAGCCCGGCCAGTCCTTTGGCGAAGTGGCGGCCGGGGCGCCGTCAGGCGCTGCGGCCCCAGGCGCGCCCTTGAAACTCAACAGTGCCGAAACCGCCCCCAAACCCGCCAGCAAGGCCCCGGCAGATGTCTATGCCCGGCCATTCTCGAACCCGGAGGGGCGCCCGGTTGTTGCGCTGGTCATCGGCGGCCTTGGCATCAACTCCACCCAGACCAAGCTTGCGATTGACGCGCTGCCCGCCGATGTCACCCTGTCGTTTGCACCGGATGCCAGCCGCCTTGATTACTGGATCAAGATGGCCCGCGCAGATGGCCATGAAGTGCTGATCGAAGTGCCGATGGAAGCCTATGAGTATGGCCGGATGCGGATGCACCCGGACACGCTGATCGCCGGGGCCGACCAGAAGGCAAACCTTGCCAGGCTCAACCAGGTGCTTAGCCGTGCCAGCG
Organism: Hyphomonas sp. NPDC076881; assembly: GCF_050269995.1. Taxonomy (NCBI): domain Bacteria; kingdom Pseudomonadati; phylum Pseudomonadota; class Alphaproteobacteria; order Hyphomonadales; family Hyphomonadaceae; genus Hyphomonas; species Hyphomonas sp. NPDC076881. The sequence goes on from NZ_JBNNJJ010000006.1 coordinate 25,141, forward strand.
GCTATTTCGGCGTCATCAATTATCAGGGCGCCAAGTTCGGCGCCGATACCGGGTCCATCGAGCCCATTTTCGACGTACTGGCCGAGCGCGGCCTTGCCTTCATTGATGATGGCAGCGTTCACAAGGCTTTCTTCGGCCAGGTTGCCGATACAAAGGGGCTGCGTTTTGCCCGCGCCGCCGGCCCGGTCGATACCCGCCAGTCCCCCCAGGACATCGCCGCCGAGTTCATGGAACTTGAAACCATCGCCCGCGCGCATGGCGGCGCCATCGGAGCGGGCTTTGCCTTTCCGGTGACGATTGAAGCTACTTCGCTCTGGATCGATACGCTCGGCGAGAAAGGCCTGGTGCTGGCGCCGGTATCCGCCCTCGTGCCGCGCTCGGCAGAGCCTGCTGCCCAGCCTTTGGCCGAGCGGCGCGAGCTTCGCACTGGCAGCGCGGGCCAGGCTGGTCTAAAAACCGGCGGGTGACCCAGCCCCGACTCGATCCCCAGCTTTATCGCGCCAATGTCGGCCTCGCCATGTTTTCGAAGGCGGGGCATGTGTTCATTGGCCGCCGCATCAATGGCCGCGGCCCCTTCCAGTGGCAGATGCCGCAGGGCGGGGTCGATCCCGGCGAAGATCCCCTGACCGGCGCCCTGCGCGAACTGGAAGAGGAAATCGGCGTGCCCGCCAAGCTTGTCGATGTGCTCGAAGAGACCACCGACTGGCTCTATTATGATTTCCCCCCAGACCTGAAGAAACGGATGCCGGGCCCGTATCTCGGCCAGCGGCAGAAATGGTTCGCTTTCCGCTTCAAGGGGTCTGACAGCGATGTGCGCCTGGATCGCCATACGCCCGAATTTGATGCCTGGCGCTGGGCCAGGCTGGAGGAGACGCCGGACCTGATTGTGCCCTTCAAGCGGCCCGTCTATCAGGAAGTGGCGACCCGCTTCCAGCAATGGGCAGAGCCGGTGTTGCCGGGCAGGGTGCCGCAGGGCTGACAGGATAGGGGGTAGGGGACATGGGCGATCTTCTGATGATCCACGGGGTAGGCTGTGACGGCTCGGCCTGGGACCGGATGAAACCCCTGTTTGAGGCGCGCGGCTGGACCTGCCACACGCCCACCCTGTTTCCAGGCCGGCGCGTGCGGGAAAATCCGCCCTCCAATCTCTCGGATCTCGGCCTGCAGGATTATATCGACGCGATGCGTGCCGAGGCGGCGCGCATCACGGCCGCCACGGGGCAGAAACCTGCCGTGATCGGACATTCCATGGGCGGCCTGATTGCGCAGGCCCTCGCCGAAAGCGGGGATGTATCCAGGGCTGTTTTCCTGACGCCCGCCCAGCCCAAAGGCTGCGCCGTGATTGGCCCTTCCGTTGCCTGGACCTTCTTCAACGTGATCCTGTCGCAGGATCGCAAGAAGGCCCACAAGGTCTGGAAAACCGGCTTCCGTTACGGCGTGCTCAACTGTGTGCCCAAGGCGCGTCATGACGAGATCTATGCCGGCGCGCTCTACGATTCCGGCCGGGTCTATGGCGACATCACCGATGGGATCGAGATAGACGAGAAAAAGATCACCCTCCCTACCCTGACGATTGCCGCGGGAAAAGACCGCGCCACGCTCGCCAGGGCCGTTCGTAAGGTCGCTGCCAAATACGCCGCCAGCCCCGTGCCCGGCGATTTCATCGAATATCCCGGTCATGCCCACTGGATCGTGGACGAGCCGGGCACGGAACAAGTCGTCGCGGATATTGCCGCCTGGCTCGCGCGCTGATCCAGGGCTAAAAGAAAACGCCCCACCGGAAGGGCAGGGCGTTTCAGGAAAATTATTCAGCCGTCTGAAAAATCAGCCGTTCTGGTTGCACATCGCCAGGAAGCGGTTGCGCAGGTCAGCGTCGGATTTGAACACGCCGGTAAACTGCGTGGTGATCGTGGTGACATGCTTGTGGTGAACGCCGCGGGTCGACATGCACTGATGCTCGGCCTCGATGAACACGGCCGTGCCCATCGGGGCGAGGCTTTCGGTGATCGCGTCGCAGATCTGCGCGGTCATCGTTTCCTGCGTCTGCAGGCGCTTGGCGAAAATCTCCACCACGCGCGCCAGCTTGGAAATGCCGACCACAGCGCTTGACGGTTTATAGGCCACGAAAGCCTTGCCGATGAAGGGCGCGATATGGTGCTCGCAATGGCTCTCCACCTCGATGTTGCGCAGCATGACGATGTCGTCATAGCCCTGCACATCCTCGAAGGTCCGGCTGAGATATTTCACCGGGTCTTCGCCATAGCCTTCAAACCACTCCTTGTAGGCATTTACAACGCGCTTGGGCGTGTCGATCAGGCCCTCGCGGCGCGGATCATCGCCCGCCCACGCAATGAGCGTGCGGACGGCTTCTTCGGCCTCTTGCTGAGTGGGGCGCCGAACGGGGTCCGCGCGCGGAATATCTTTTTTGGGGGTTACGGCGTCCATAGCCAATTCAGTTGTCCTTCACTGAGGGACGGGGGTCGAGCCGGGGCATCCCTTGAAGGTCTTTGACGCCTTCTTGCCCGGACTTAACGCCCGCCCGGAGTTGATACCCTCAGGGCGATGTGAGGATACATAGGCCCGGCGGGTCTTTGTTTCCAGAGCTTTCTACGGGGAAAGCTGGGCGCTGGATTATGGAAATCTTGGCTTTCCCGGCGGAAGGTGATACGCACCGGCTCATGCCGAGCGCCGCGTTTGCATATTCTTGCTGCCGTCCCTGTTGCTGCTGAGGCCGCAACGGGCCATAGGGCTGCCCGGAACATCCAGCCCGCGAGCTGCTCCCCCGACATTCCCGATCCAAGAGATACGATGACCCTTCGCATTTACGATACTGCCGCGCGCAAGAAGCGCGTCTTCGAGCCCCAGGACCCGAAGCGGATCACGATGTATGTCTGCGGCCCGACCGTCTATAATTACGCCCATATCGGCAATGCCCGCCCGCCGGTCGTGTTCGATGTGCTGCGCCGGGTGCTGATGGCGAAATATGGCGAGCGCGCGGTCGTTTATGCGCGCAATATCACTGATATCGAAGACAAGATCATCGCCGCCAGCCTGGCCTCAGGCGAGCCGATTGCGGCGATCACGAAGAGATATGCCGCCATCTACAATGCAGACGTGCAGGCCCTGAACGTCATCCCGCCCAGCATCGAGCCCTGGGCAACCAGCCATGTGCCGGAGATGATCGAGATGATCGAAAAACTGGTGCGTAAGAAATACGCCTATGTCGGCGAAACCGGCGTGTGGTTCTCCGTGCCCTCGATGCCCGATTATGGCCGCCTGTCTGGCCGCAAGCCGGAGGATAATGAAGCCGGCGCCCGGGTGGCGGTGGACGAGGACAAGCGCGATCCGGCGGATTTCGCGCTCTGGAAATTTGCCAAGCCCGGAGAGCCGGAAGACGCGATCTGGGACAGCCCCTGGGGCCGCGGCCGCCCCGGCTGGCACATCGAATGCTCGGCCATGGCCGCCAAGCATCTCGGCCGTACGATCGACATTCATGGCGGCGGCGTGGACCTGACCTTCCCTCACCATGAGAACGAGATCGCCCAGTCCGAATGCGCCCATGGCGAAGAACTGGCGCGCTACTGGATGCATAACGGCTTCCTCGACATGGGCGGGGAGAAAATGTCGAAGTCGCTCGGCAACATCGTCACCGTGCATGACCTGCTGAAAAACTGGCCGGGTGAAGTGCTGCGCTTTGCGCTGCTGACGGCGCATTACCGTGCCCAGCTCGACTGGACCGAAGACCTCCTGAAACAGGCCAAGACCACGCTCGACCGGATCTACGGGGCCCTGCGCCGCGTCTGGGAGGCTGAAGGCGGCGAGGCGCGCGATACCGGTGTCCTGCGGGCGCTGGAGGATGATCTCGGCACGCCGGACGCGCTGGCCGAACTTTCCCGTCTGGCAACGGAAGCCAATACGGCGGCCGACATCAAGGATGCCACCGGCATGGCCAATGCGCGGGCAAACCTGCTAGCGGCCGGAAGACTGCTTGGTCTGCTCACCAAAACACCCAAGGAATGGGAGCAGGGCGGCGATACGGACGAGAATGCCCGCATCGATGCTCTGGTGAAGGCCCGTATCGATGCGCGCGCTGCCAAGGATTGGGCCGAGGCGGACCGTATCCGCAAGACGCTGGCGGAAGAGGGGATCGAGATCATGGATGGTCCGGCAGGCAGCACATGGCGGCGCATCTGATCCGCCGCCGCTTTCTTGCGTTTGTCGCGGCAGGCCTCTTCTTGGCCTGCCTCAGCCCCATTCAGGCCTCGGCCGAGACTGCCGCGCCCGCCGCCGAAGCGGTGACCCGGCTTTTCCTGGTGCGCCATGGCGAGAAGGAGGCCGGCTCTGATCCGGCGCTCTCGCCTGCGGGCGCCCTGCGCGCCGCCGCGCTGGTGGAACGCCTTTCGGACGAAGGCGTTACCGAAATATGGTCGACCGCGACACGCCGCACACAGGAAACCGCTGCGCCGCTTGCGGCGGCCCTGGGCTTGCCGGTGCAGATTTATGATCCCGTGCAATTGCCCGCCTTTGGCAATCAGCTCGCCGCAACGCCGGGGGTGAAACTGGTGGTGGGGCATTCCAATACGACCGACGCCCTGGCCGCCCTGATCGGCGCAGATCCCGGCCCGCCGATCGATGAAGCGGCCGAGTTCGACCGGCTTTACGTCGTCACGATTACCGGTGGCTATCAGGTCACCTCGCGGATCGAACGTTATGGCGCCCCGGCATCTGGCGCAGAAACGCCGCTGCCATGAACCGCAACGGCACGGATATTCCCGTCACCAACCTGCGCACCATGATGCGCTCTCTCGTCCTCAACACGGAGGGCGACGAGGTGACCGTTCACGAACTCCTCGTGGCGATCGGCCGGCGGGCCCATGGCCCGGTTTTCCTGCTGCTGGGTTTCATTGCGGTCAGCCCGCTGACCATCATTCCCGGCGCCAATTGGTTCATTGCCACCGTCATTCTGGCGTTTGCCCTGCAGATCGTGTTCGGCCTGCGCCATCCCTGGCTGCCCAAGGGCGTTACCGAGATCAAGTTCAAGCGGGACCATCTCGTCCAGGGCGTCGCCGTGGGGGAGCGGTATGCCCATATGGTCGATGCGCTGGTAAAGCCGCGCCTTACCTTTCTGACAGAGCCACCCTTTCTCCAGATCGTCGCGGTGATCTGCGTGCTGGCGGCGCTCCTCACCTATCCGCTTGGGCTCGTCCCCCTCGGGCCGCTGCTGCCCAGCCTGACGGTACTGCTCTTTGGCCTCGCGCTGACGGCGCGGGATGGCTTTGTGCTGCTGCTGGCGGGGGCGGCCTTCGCCGGGGCCATCCTGCTGGTGGTGAACCTCGCCCCCCGCCTGATGGCGCTTTGGCCGTTCTGAAGGCGGGCTGAAGCGCGGGCGGCTAAGCCTCTCCAATCGTTAAGTTGACCCTAGGGCATGGGGCGGGCATCGACCCCTCATGGCCTTTGGCCTCATTTCTCCACCTCTCGACTTCCGGCCTGCCGGCAAGTGTCTCCAGAGACCCGCCCGGCAGGCCTTTTTTCTGGCCTCTTGCCGGTGAAGTCCTGCCGGGCCATCTAGGCAGCCATGAGCGAGCTTTATCACAACCGTATCCTCGAACTCGCTGCCGGCATCCCGAATGTGGGCGAGCTTGCGGGCGCTGAGGGGGAAGCGCTGAAAGTCTCGCGCGTCTGCGGCTCCACCGTGCATGTGGCGCTGACGCTGGATGCGGCGGGGGAGGTGGTCACCGCCATCGCCGTTGATCCCAGGGCCTGCGCGCTGGGTCAGGCGTCCACGTCGATCCTTTCGGCCAATGCGGTCGGGGCAACGGTCAGCGAAATCCGCGCCGCCCTCGAAGCCCTGCGCGCCATGCTGAAGGAGGGCGGCCTGCCGCCGGAAGGCCGTTTCTGGGAACTGCGCCATCTGGAACCTGTGGCCGACTATCCCCCCCGCCACGCCTCCACCCTGCTCGCCTTCGAGGCGGCGGTGGCCGCCATAGACCAGGCCCTCGCCGCGCGGGCGGCGGTGTGATGACCCTGCGCCGGCGCACAGCCTATGTACTGCTCGCCATCTACAAGCATGGCCCGAGCCAGGCGCTACAGCTTTTCGGTGCGCGCTGCCAGCATCACCCCACCTGCAGCGAATTTGGCGCCGAATGCGTTGCCCGGCATGGCTGGTGGGCAGGGGGCTGGATGGCGCTTGCCCGTTTCATCCGCTGCCGGCCCGGCGGCAGCCATGGCGTAGACCCGCCCCCGGAAACGAAACCCACCGTACCCTTCTGGCAGCCCTGGCGCTATGGCGACTGGAAGTCCGGCCCCAGAGATGGCACGCCGGGCCTGGTTGAAACCTCGCCCGAGGCGTGACATATGAGCGGCATGAACGCAGGTTTCTTTCTCACCGGGCTCACCCCGCGAACTCGTCAGGGTGCATGACGCACTCCTGAAGGCGCGCCCGCGTGCCCGTTCATGCACCCGCACAAATTCACCGTCCCGGCTGCCCTGAAAACGGGGTAGGCATCCTGTCAAAGCCGCGTTAATCACGGCGCGCCAGAAGCCTTAGCCGGATTCCCAGATTTTCCTGCGGGAACATGAAGTTCCGCAGCCCGCCAAAGAAACCAAAGACCCATGATCCAAGTCACGCTGCCCGATGGCTCGAAACGCGAATACCAGGACGGCGCTTCGCCGCTGGACGTTGCCGAGTCGATCTCCAAATCCCTCGCCAAGAAGGCCCTCGCCGCCAAGGTTGACGGCCAGATGTGGGATCTCGTCCGTCCGCTTGAAGGTGATGCCAGCGTCGCCATCATCACGGACCGCGATCCCGAAGGCCTCGAACTGATCCGCCATGACGCCGCCCACGTCCTCGCCCAGGCGGTTCAGGAACTCTACCCCGACGCCCAGGTGACGATCGGCCCCGTCATCGATGACGGCTTCTATTACGACTTTGCCCGCAAGGAGCCTTTCTCCACGGATGAGTTCGAAAAGATCGAAGCCAAGATGCGCGAGATCGTCGACGCCGATTACCCGATCATCCGCGAAGTCTGGGACAAGGACGCCGCCATCGCCGAGTTCAAGCGCATTGGCGAAGACTACAAGGCCCAGATCATCGACGACATCATCCCGCCCGGCGAAGCCATCACGGTTTACAAGCAGGGCAACTGGTTTGACCTCTGCCGCGGCCCACATCTTCCGTCCACGGGCAAACTGCCCAAGGCATTCAAGCTGATGAAGCTTGCCGGGGCTTACTGGCGCGGTGATCATCGCAATGAAATGCTTCAGCGGATGTACGGCACGGCCTGGGCAAATGAGAAAGACCTCAAGGAACATCTCCACCGCCTGGAAGAGGCCGAAAAGCGCGATCACCGGAAACTCGGCGCGCAACTTGACCTGTTCCACCTGGATGGCATGGCGGCGGCCGGTTCGGTCTTCTGGCATCCCAATGGTTTCCAGGTCTGGCGTCAGATCGAGGCCTACATGCGCCGGCGCCTGGATGCGTCGGGCTATGAGGAAATCAAGACGCCGCAGCTGATGGACTCCGTCCAGTGGGAAAAATCCGGCCACTGGGGCAAGTATCGCGAGAACATGTTCATCGTGCCGGATTTCATTCCGGAGGGCGACGAGGGCGTGGAAATCTCAGTGCCGGAAGACGCCAAGCTGATGGCGCTGAAGCCGATGAACTGCCCGGCGCATGTCGAGGTGTTCAAGTCCGGCCAGAAATCCTACCGCGACCTGCCGCTGCGCCTGGCCGAATTCGGCTGCTGCCACCGCAACGAACCGCACGGCGCCATTCACGGCATCATGCGCGTGCGCCAGTTCACGCAGGACGACGCGCACATCTTCTGCCGTGAAGACCAGATCGTCGAGGAATCGATCCAGTTCTGCCGCCTGCTCGAAAGCGTCTACCGCGATTTCGGCTTCGAGAAGATTGCGGTGAAACTTTCAACGCGCCCCGATGTGCGCGCGGGCGATGATGCGACATGGGACCGGGCCGAGAGCGGCCTTCAGGCAGCCGTCGATGCGGCCGGTCTGCCGTGCGAACTGCTGCCGGGGGAGGGCGCCTTCTACGGGCCCAAGCTCGAATTCCAACTGACGGATGCCATCGGCCGGGTCTGGCAGTGCGGCACGCTGCAGCTTGATTATGTTCTGCCTGAACGTCTGGGGGCGGAGTATATCGCCTCTGACGGGTCCAAGCAGCGTCCCGTCATGCTGCACCGCGCGATCCTCGGCTCGATGGAGCGGTTCATCGGTATCCTGATCGAGGAGTTCGCCGGGGCCTTCCCGATCTGGCTCGCGCCGGTTCAGGTTGTGGTTGCGGCTATTTCCGATGATGCGGCAGGTGCATATGCCGAGAAGGTCGCTGCCGAGCTTCGCAAGACGGGCCTCAGGGTAGAGGTCGATCGCCGCAATGAAACGATCAACTACAAGGTCCGGGAACATTCCTTGCAGAAGGTTCCGGTCATTGCCGTTGTCGGCGCGCGGGAAGCGGAGGAGCGCAAGGTGGCGCTGCGCCGCCTAGGTTCGAACGGCCAGCAGATCCTCTCGCTGGAAGAGGCGCTCGTTTCCCTGGCAGATGAGGCGCTCCCGCCTGATCTGAAGCGCGCCCGCAGCTAAGGGGCGGTGACAACCCCGTTCTCAACGGCCAGAGTGAGCAGAATGGCTTACGGACCTGTCTTTGCCGGACTGCTTCTGCTCTGGCCGCTTCTGGCCGTGCTGGGCACGCTTGGTTTTGCGCCGCTTCTCGGGCTGACCGGCATCGCCGCTCTGGTTCTTGCCCGCCCCCGTATGCCGCCCACGCTCTATGCCGGCTTCGCGATTGCCTTCATCGGCTGGGCGGCCATCAGCGAAGTCTGGTCGCCCGCCACAAACCGGCTGGTCAGCGGCAACCTGTTTGAAGGCACATTCGCGATTGGTGCGCGCAGCCTGATCATCGTTCTCACCGCCAGCTTTGCGATGTTGACCATTGCCGGGGCCATGCGGTCGCAGCTGGGGCCCCGCACCCGCAAGTGGATCTATGGCGTCCTGGCGGCGCAGGGCGCGCTGGTCTTCCTATCGGCTGTCGCTGCCGGGCCGGTCCTGCAGATGCTCTATGGCGACGACCCTCAGGAAGTGGTCAACGGCATCCAGAATATCGGCCGCAACATCAACCTCTTCACCGTGGTTCTGCCCATCCTGGCCGCGGCGCTCGGCGTGCGGGGAGACCGGCTGGGCCTGCTGGCTGCCTCGGGCCTGGTGCTGCTGACCGTTTTTGCCGGGCTGATGACGGACAATCATGCCGCCGTCTTTGCCATCTGCGGGATGATTGGCGCGTTCCTGCTGATCCGGCTGCTGCCTGAAACCGGCTATCGCTGGCTGTTTGGGGCCATCGCAGGCCACATTGCGGCGGCCCCCTTCATGGTCAGCCTGTTCATCCGCCTGATGACAGGTCTCGACAGCATCCTGCCGCCTTCCTTCCGGTCCCGCTTCTGGTCCTGGGAGGTGGTGATGAACCGCATCGGCGAGGCGCCTTACACGGGCCACGGCCTGATGGCCACCCGGACATGGGGCGAGACCTATGCTGACTATCCGGCCTGGGCAGCACAGCTGCCGGAGTTCTGGAAAGACTTCCCCGTCGTGCCGGGGCATCCTCACAACATGCCGTTGCAGATCTGGGCGGAAACCGGTTTCATCGGCGCCATGCTGGCGGCCTTCGCCATCACGGTGATCGGCTTCCGGCTGCCGCGGCCCTCACAGCTGCGCCCGGAAATCCGCTTTGCCATTGCCGGCATGGCGGGCGCCGTGTTCAGTATCTTCAACTTCTCCTACAGTGTATGGAACGAGGCGTTCTGGTCGGGGCTCGCCCTGGCGGTGGCCATGCTCATCCTGCTCAACCGAAGCGGCAAGGCGGCCGAATGAGCAGCCCCGCGCAGACCGCTGCCCTGGTCGTGACCTATCACACCGGCCCGCGGCTCATCGAATGCCTCTATGCGCTCAAAGCCGATCCGGAGATTTCCGAAATCGTCATCGCGGATAATGGCAACCCGCCAGACGTTCAGGCCTGGCTGGAAGGCTTCGTCACCGGCTGCGCAGGGAAAGCCAAACGTCTGCGGCTGGACAATCCGGGTTTCGGCGCAGCGGTCAACCGCGCGGCTGGCGAGACAGCAGCAGAGCGCCTGCTGGTGATCAACCCGGATTGCGTAATCCGGCGCGGCTCGGCGGGCCAGCTGGCAGCGGCGCTGGAAGGCGCCGCGGCGCCGACAATAGCGGGCGGCCGCATCTTCGGCATAGATGGGCGGGAACAGCGCGGCGCCCGGCGCAATACGCTGACGCTGATGGCCGCGCTCGGCCTCTCCCGCTGGACGCTTGAGAATGCCCCCCCGCCCTCCGGGCCGGTTCCCGTTGGCGCGATCTCCGGCGCCTTCTTCCTGATGCGGCGGGCCGATTTCGAGCAGCTCGGCGGTTTCGACGAGGGCTATTTCCTGCATGTGGAGGACGTTGATCTCTGCCGCCGGGCAATCGAGGCCGGGGGCAGGGTGATCTACCAGCCTGCCGCCGGCGCGCTGCATTACACCTCCACCTCCAATGTGCCCTCAGCCTTCGTGCAGGCGCAGAAAGCCCGCAGCCTGGCCCGCTATTTCCGGAAGTTCGCCAAAGGCCCGCTTGAGCGGGGCATGGTGGAACTCGCCGTTCCGTTCATCGGTCTTGCCCTGCGGCTGCGCAGCTGACCTTCGCTGCAACGAAAAAACCCCGGCCAGAGGCCGGGGTTTTTCACGCAACACATCGCGTAGAAGCAGAAAGCCTTACACGAAACCTTTGAACTTGTCCTTGAAGCGCGAAACGCGGCCGCCGCGGTCCAGGGACTTGCCCTCGCCGCCGGTCCAGGCCGGGTGCACTTTCGGGTCGATGTCGAGCACCATACGGTCACCCTCTTTGCCCCAGGTGGAGCGGGTCTGATACTCGGTGCCATCGGTCATCACCACGGTGATGAAGTGATAGTCGGGATGCCCTTCTTTCTTCATGGCCTGGGCCTCTCTCTCATAAGCGGTTCGGAACGGGGTTGACGCACCGGGGTGCGCTGGCATGTCTCAGCCGGAATTCGAAGTGGGCCGTATAAGGGAAAGGCCTCGCCCCCGCAAGGGGCGCTGACAGGGATTCGGCAACAGCCGGGCCCAACAGGGAGAAATGCCGCGCCAATGGCCGATTCCAGCGCCGATATCGTGGACGACCGCCGCACAACCCTGCCGGAAGGCGGGGAGGCGATCGGCCGCCCGCGCGGGCGCAGCCTGAAGCCGCTGGCGCTCCTCTGGCCCTATGCCCGGCGGCACTGGATCACGGTCACCGTGGCGCTGGTCTTCCTGGTGGCCGCCGCCGTGCTCAGCCTGGCGATCCCCATGCTGCTCGGCCGGGCGGCCGATGCCGGCCAGCAGGCAGGGCAGGATCCCGCCCTGCTCAAGGCGCTGATCGACCAGGCTTTCCTCTGGGTGTTCGCCGCCGCGGTGGGCTCCGGGGTTCTGGGCGCGATCCGCTTCTACTTTGTTTCGCGTTTCGGCGAGCGGATCGCCGCCGACCTGCGCCGGGACATCTATGCCCATCTGCTGAAGCTCTCGCCCGCCTATCACGCCAAAATGCGCTCAGGCGAGGCGGTCTCGCGGCTGACGGCGGATATCACCTTGCTGGAGACATTCCTCGGCTCCTCCGCCTCGCTGGCAGCGCGCACGCTGATGACGACGACCGGCGCGCTGGCGCTAATGCTGGCGGTGAACTGGAAACTCGGCCTGACGCTTCTGGCGATGCTGCCGGTGGCGATCCTGCCGGTGATGATCATCGGGCGGACGATCCGGAAGATGTCCAACCGGGCCCAGTCGCGCCTCGCCGATGCCGGCGCGGAAGCAGCCGAAACGCTCGACTCCATTGAACTTGTCCAAGCCTATGGCCGCGAGGCGGGCCAGCTTTCGGTCTTCGAGCGCGCGGTGGAGGCAACCTTTGCCGCCGCGATGCGGCGCACGGGCGCGCGCGCGATCATGATCGTGCTGGTCTCGGTGCTGCTGTTTGGCGGCTTCACCGGTGTTCTGTGGCTGGGCGCGCGGGCCGTGGCCAGCGGCGAGATGAGCTTTGGCGACCTCGCCACCATGGTGCTTTATGCCGCTTATGCCGGATCGGGCTTTGGCATGCTGGCGGAAGTTTACGGCGAAGTGATGCGCGCGGCGGGCGCAGCAGACCGGGCGGCCGAAGTGCTGCGCGCGGTGCCGGAGATTTCCGCGCCCGCCCATCCCAAACCGCTGCCGGCGAAGGGGCCGGGCGCGCTCAGCTTTGACAAGGTGTCGTTCCATTATGGCGAGGAGACCGTCTCGGCGCTGAAGGATTTCTCGCTGGAGGTGAAGCCGGGCGAGTTCGTGGCGCTGGTGGGCCCGAGCGGGGCGGGGAAGACAACCGTGTTCCGGCTGGCGCTGCGCCTGTTTGATCCGCAGGCGGGAGAAATCCGCCTCGACGGAGTTGCCTCGACAGAGGCAGAGCCCCGCGACTGGCGCCGGTGTTTTGCCTATGCGCCGCAGGAGGCGGCCCTGTTTACCGGATCGGCCGCCGACAATATCCGCTTTGGCGACGAGGCCGCCGATGACGCGATCCTGGAACAGGCAGCGCGGATGGCCGAGGCGATGGGCTTCCTCAGCGAGAAAGAGGGCCTCGCAACCGAACTTGGCCAGAAGGGGCGCAGCCTTTCGGGTGGCCAGCGCCAGCGGATCGCACTTGCCCGCGCGCTGGTGCGCAATGCGCCGGTGCTGCTGCTGGACGAGGCGACCTCGGCGCTGGATTCCGAAAGCGAAGCGGCTGTGCGCCGGGCCATCGAAAACGCCGCCGAAGGGCGCACGACCCTCGTGATTGCGCACCGCCTGTCTACAGTCCGCCGGGCTGACCGTATCCTGGTGATGGAGCATGGCCGGATCGTGGAAGAGGGCACCCATGACAGCCTTGTGGCACAGGGCGGCCTTTATGCGCGGCTGGCCGAGCTTCAGTTCACGGAGCGCTGAAGGCTCAGCCGAACGTCTTCTTCCGGTCGCGTTTCAGGGCGCCGTCGAGGGAGAAGGAGAAGGCGAGCGACAGGATCAGCGGCACCCAGATCGGCAAATTGCCGAGGCCGGGTGTTTCCAGCGCCGCCGCCAGATGATCATCCACACACCACCATAAAAGCCAGAGCCACATTGCAGGGCCTCCTTTGCGTTGAGGGGAGAGTTTAGTCTGAGTGGGCGGGGAGGGCTATGGGGGTGTTTGCAAGGGCAGAGCAGCTTCCGTTCCCTCGTCCCCCTCTGCCCCTTCGGGGCGGCGCAGCGCAACTTCTTCCTCCCCTGCGCCTGAGGCGGGGGAGGTGCCCCGAAGGGGCGGAGGGGGACGAGGCATATCGTGCGGGCCGGATAGTGGGTATCGCTACGCTCTGCCCACCCTGCGGATAACCTTACTCCGCCGCTTGCAGTGCCGGTTTCGCCGCCGCAGCCTTTGCCGGAATGTGGAACTGCATGACGCCGTCTTCGATAGGCAGTTCACGGAGATTTTTCCGGTCAACGAAATAGTTCTGGTTGAGTTTCCACGGCGCCTCTGTGTGCTGGCGGGGGAACTGGTCCATCACGCGCTGGAAATAGCCCGAGGAAAAGTCCACGAACGGCTCTGTCTCGTTCGGGAAGGCGGCGAGATAGGGCATGGCGGAGGTTGCGCCTTTTTCATCCATCAGATTGATCAGTCGGCTGACATACTCGCTGGTGAGGTCTGCCTTCAGCGTCCAGGAGGCGTTGGTGTATCCGAAGGTGACGGCCAGGTTTGGCACGTTCGACAGCATCACGCCCTTATAGTTGAGCAGCCGGCCCGGATCGACCTTGGCCCCATCCATAGACACCTCAACGCCGTTCATGAAGACGAGGTTGAGGCCGGTTGCGGTGACGATGATGTCGGCTTCCAGCGCCTTGCCGGATTTCAGTAGGATGCCTTTTTCCGTGAAGCGCTCGATATGATCTGTCTCGATGCTGGCCTTGCCGGATTTCAGCGCCTTGAAGAGGTCTGAATCCGGCACCAGGCAGAGGCGCTGCTCCCAGGGATTATAGGCGGGGTTGAAGTGCTTATCGACGTCATAGTCTGGCCCCAGCTCCTCGCGCACCATTTTCAGGAGGCGCTCGCGCGCCGCTGCCGGGTCCGACCGGGTCTTGCGGAAGAAGAATTGCTGGAAGGCAACGTTCCGCCAACGGATCAGATTATAGGCCCACTGATCGGGCAGGATCTTGCGCAGGAAATTGGCAAGGCCATCGACCGCCGGGCGCGAGACCACATAGGTGGGTGAGCGCTGCAGCATGGTGACATGGCCGGCCTTGCTGGCCATCGAGGGCACCAGCGTCATGGCGGTGGCGCCAGAGCCGATGACGACGACCTTCTTGCCCGAATAGTCTAAGTCTTCGGGCCAGTGCTGCGGGTGGATGATCTGCCCCCGGAAGGCTGCCTCACCCGGAAATTCCGGCCGGTAGCCCTGATCATAACGGTAATAACCCCCGCACATGAACAGGAAGCGGCAGGTGGTTTTCTCCTGCGCTCCGGTCTTCACATTCTCGCTGGTGACGGTCCATGCCTGATCGGCGCTCGACCAGTTGGCAGCGACGATCTTGGTGTCAAACCGGATATTCTGGCGGATGCCGTATTCGTCGGCCGTGTCATTGACGTATTTGCGGATGGAGGGGCCGTCGGCGATGGCCTTGGCCTCGGTCCAGGGTTTGAAATTGTAGCCCAGCGTGTGCATGTCCGAATCCGAGCGGATGCCGGGATAGCGGAAGAGATCCCAGGTGCCGCCGATGGCGCCCCGCGCCTCATAGATGCGGTAGCGCTTGCCGGGGCTGCGCTTGGTGAGATGCACGGCGGCGCCAATGCCGGAGAGGCCGGCGCCGATGATGAGGATGTCTGTGTCGAGCTGGGTCATGGCCGCAGATTACGCGAATTTGCCCGAATGGAAATACGTGACGCGCGCGTCACGTAAATTTAACTGGCAGTGACCGTGCAAATTCTGAGGGCCAGCGCCCGGAAATCAGACCTTCGCGGCCTTGCCGAAAGAGCCGGCATGGCGAAGCTGTTCCATCACCCCGGGAACGATGTCTTCATTGCCGGCGAGGATGTTGCCGGTTTTCATGACGTCGCCGCCTTCGATTTCCTCGATAATGCCGCCTGCTTCGCGCACCAGGACGATGCCTGCGGCGATGTCCCAGGGCTTCAGGCCGCGTTCCCAGAAGGCGTCAAACCGGCCGGCGGCGACCCAGGCAAGGTCCAGCGCAGCCGAGCCATAGCGGCGGATGCCGGCGGTGGCGGGCGTCATCGCGGCCATCTCGCGGGCGAAGGTGATGTGGCTTTCCTCGCTCTTGCCCATCCAGGGCGTGCCGGTGGCCACGACCGCTTCGCCGAGTTTCTTGCGGGCGGCCACGCGCAGCTTGCGCTGCTCCAGCCAGCAGCCACGGCCCACTTCGGCCCAGAAAATCTCGTTCTTGGCGACATCGAACACGACGCCCGCAAACGGCCGCCCATCACGCTCAAGGCCGATGGAGACGGCGTAATGGGGCTGGCCGTGCATGAAGTTCAGCGTACCGTCGAGCGGATCGACGATGAAGCGGTTGGACTTGTCGGTGCCTTCGACGATGCCGCGCTCTTCCATCAGGAAGCCATAGCCGGGGCGGGCCTTGGTGAGGCTGTTATAGATGATCTCTTCGGCGCGCATGTCGGCGCTGGTGACGAAATCTGCCGGGCCCTTGCGGGACACCTGCAGGTTTTCAACCTCGCCGAAATCGCGGGCCAGGCTGCGGCCTGCGGCGAGGGCGGCGGCGATCATCACAGTGCCAACGGGAGAGGGTTTCGACATGGGAACGTCTCGTCTGGGCGCATTTCTGGCGGGAAGCGGGGGCGTAAGCCTTTGATCGCCCAGGGTCAAGGCGCCGGAGTGTTAATGGCTATGCCGGCTTTTAAGGTGGTTGCCGTAAGCGTCAACTCCCGGCACTGTGGCCTCCCATGAGCAAAGGAGGGCTGAAGCCATGGTCAATCAATTCCTGTCATTCGACAAGCTGATCGGCGCCAAGCTGATCGCCATTCTCTACTATCTGGGACTGATCGGTATTGCGCTGGGGCTGATTGCCGGGGTTCTCTCCGGACTTGGCACTATGGTCAGCTTCAGCTTCTTCGGGGGTATTGGCCTTGTGATCGGGTCGATCATCGGGGCGGCGCTCGGCCTGCTGTTCTGGCGCTTCATGTGCGAGCTTTACATGCTGCTGTTCCGCATGGCCGACGACCTGCGGGACATCAAGACCGCCAAGGGCGCCCCGCCGGTGGTGCCCCCGGCGGTCTGATCAGGGCGCCAGTTCGTCGAAGATCGCGTTGAAGGCCCTGACCGCTGCGGCGGGGCCTTCTTCATGCGCCCAGACACCGCTGGAGACGGCCAGGAAGTCTGCCCCGGCGGTGACCAGCGGGGCGGCGTTGGCAACCGTGATGCCGCCGATGGCAACGCAGGGGATCAGCATGGCGGCCTGCCAGACTTCCAGCAGTTCCAGCTCGGCCGGCACGGTGCCTTCCTTGGTGGCGGTGGGGTAGAAGGCGCCAAAGGCCACATAATCGGCCCCGTCTTCCCCGGCCTGCATCGCGCGGTGATAGGAATTCTTGGCGGTGGCGCCGATGATGGCGTCCGGCCCGAGCAGCTTGCGGGCGGTCTTCACCGGCATGTCATCCCAGCCGACATGCACCCCGTCTGCGCCCAGTTCCTGCGCCAGCTCGGCAGAATCGTTGATCAGCACGGCAACGCCTGCCTCCTGGGCCAGGGCGGTGACGGCGCGGCCAACGTCGCGCGTGGCCTGCATATCTATCATGCCATCCTGGCCCTTGAGGCGCAGCTGCAGCGACGCCACATCCCCGGCGCGGAGGGCGTCCTCCAGCGATTTTCCAAAGGCCTGCACATCGCCGATCTGCGGCGGCGTGATCAGATAGAGACGTGTGCGGGCGCGGGGCGGGGCTTTGTCAGACATGGCAGCAGCCTCTGGCGCCCCGGCCGGGGGAAGTCAACGGAAGGCGTAGACCTCGCGCAGTAATGCTTATAAGTTCCAAGTTGGAACTTTGCTCTCGGGACAAAAACCCTTCATGACCAAGAAACTGCCCGTTCGCCTTTTCCAGCCTATCTTCGGCCTGTTCATGGCCTTCTTCATGAGCTTCCTGATGTCGGGCGCCATCACGGCGATCAATGTCGGCCTGCCGCCGGACTTCTTCAGCCGCTGGATGCATTCCTGGGGCGTCGCCTTCATGCTGGCCTATCCGGCAATCCTGATCGTGGCGCCGATTGCCCGCCGCCTGACGCTGAAACTGGTTCAGTCTCCCTTTGCGCCCGCCGCCCCGGTGGCCGGCACCAAGGGCTGACGCCGCGCGGGAAGGGGCGTTACCCCTTCTTCAGCACACGTTTCGTGCTCGCGGGATTTTTCGCCAGCGCGGCGCCCCGGCGCAGGGGCCGGGGCTCCAGATCGCCCCGGCAATTCGGGCAGACCCCATCAAGGTCTCCATCGGCGCACTCATCGCAGAAGGTGCATTCGAATGAGCATATGAAGGCGCCGGGCTCATCCGGGGGCAGATCACGGTCGCAGCACTCGCAATTCGGGCGCATTTCCAGCATGGGCCTGGTGTCCTCAGAAATCGAACAGATCGCTCAGGAAGCTTTCGCGTCTGTTGCGTTTGCCTTTCCTGTATTTCCAGTCGTCCTCATCATCCCGGCGGCCGGCGAAGCGGTCCTCGTCGCGGTAATGTTCCGGGCGGTGGGCTTCAGGATGGGGCGCGGAAGGGGCGGGGATGACGGTGGCGGCGCGGTCAATGATCTTGTCGAGTTCGCCCCGGTCCAGCCACACGCCCCGGCATGTGGGGCAATAGTCGATCTCGACGCCGGACCGCTCGGCGATCACCAGGGTTTCACCATCGACAGGGCATTTCATCGGGCCGGCTCCTTGAGGGCATGAAAAAAGGCGCAGCGGCGGATGCGCTGCGCCTTCTGAAATGGGGTGACTTGCCCGGCCCTCAAGGGGGCGCGGCGCGTCAATCGCTCAGCCGGCCTTGGAGGCTTCGCAGATGCAGTCGATCGTGTCGCCGAGCACGGCATCGAAATCGCCATCTGCCTGCTGGGCGGAGAGGCCCTCGGTCAGCGCGCGCGAGAAGGAGGCGATGATGCCCGTGTTTGCGGCAAGCTTGTTGTTAGCTTCCTCGCGGCTGTAGCCGCCCGACAGAGCAACGACGCGCATGACGCGCGGATGGTCAACCAGCGGCTTATAGAGGTTGGCTTTCGTCGGCAGCGACAGTTTCAGCATCACCTGCTTGTCATGGCCCAGCGCGTCGAGCTGTTTCAAGATTTCGGCCAGCAGGATTTCCTCGGCTTCGGCCTTGTCGGCGATGGTGATGGTCACTTCCGGTTCGATGATCGGCATCAGGCCATGGCCGAGGATCTGGCGGCCAACATCAAACTGCTGGGCAACGACGGCGGCGATGCCTTCGGCATTGGCGGCGTTGATGACCGAGCGCATCTTGGTGCCGAAAATGCCCTTGGCGACGGCGCGCTCCAGCAGGGCGTCCAGTTCCGGCATCGGCTTCATCAGCTGCACGCCGTCTTTCTCGTCGGCCAGGCCCTTGTCCACCTTCAGGAAGGGAACAACCTGACGCTTCGTCCAGAGATATTCTGCGGTCGGAATGCCGTCGATTTCGCCGTCCATGGTGCGCTCGAACAGGATGGCGCCGACAACTTTCTCGCCGGTGAAGGCGGGCGACTTGATGATCCGGGCACGCATCTGGTGGATGAGGGCGTACATTTCCTCATCATTGCTGTAGGCGCTTTCCTGGATGCCATAGAGGCGCAGGGCCTTGGGGGTCGAGCCGCCCGACTGATCGAGCGCTGCGATAAAGCCAGGCTTTTCGGCGACCTGTTTTGCCATTTGTGCGTTCATCATGATGTTCTGTCCCGGTAGGTTCGTTCGTTGGTGGCTAACTGACTTGGATTCTTGTCCGCTTTGTGGCGCCCCTTGCAAGAACAGCGCCGCGCAGCGGGAGAGTGGGGGCTATTTGAGCAGGGCGGTTACACCCGGCAGCTCCTTGCCTTCCATCCATTCCAGGAATGCTCCGCCTGCGGTGGAAACAAAGGTGAAATCGCCCGCGACACCGGCATGGTTGAGCGCGGCAACCGTATCCCCGCCACCGGCAACGGCAACGAGCTTGCCGGACTTGGCGAGGCCTGCGGCCGCCTCGGCGAGCTTCACGGTGGCGGTGTCGAACGGGGTCAACTCGAAGGCGCCCAGCGGGCCGTTCCAGATCACGGTTTTGGCGCGGGAGAGGGCATCGGTCAGGTAGCGGATGGTTTCGGCGCCGGCGTCCAGCACCATTTCGTCCGCAGCGATATCATTCAGGCCGCAGGTGCGATTTTCGGCGTTCGCCTTGAATTCCTTCGCCACAACAACATCGCGCGGCAGCAGAATTTCGCAGCCCGCAGCCTTCGCGGCCGCCTGGATCTCGCGGACGGTGCCGGCAAGGTCATGCTCGCAGAGCGACTTGCCGACATTCACGCCATCTGCGGCGAGGAAGGTGTTGGCCATGCCCCCGCCAATGGCGAGCATGTCTACCTTGGAAACGAGGTTCTTCAGAAGGTCGATCTTGGAAGAGACCTTCGCGCCGCCGACAATCGCCATCACCGGGCGCACGGGCGCGCCAAGCGCCTTGTCGAGGGCGTCGAGTTCCGCCTCCATCGTCACGCCGGCATAGGCAGGCAGAAGGTCAGCCAGCACGGCCGTCGAGACATGGCGGCGGTGAGCGGCCGAGAAGGCGTCGTTGACATAGAGGTCGCCCAGGGCGGCGATTTCCTTGGCGAGTTCCAGATCGCCCTTTTCCTCGCCTTTGCAGAAGCGGGTATTCTCCAGCAGGATCACGCCGGCGGGCGGCAACTCGGCAATCGCCTGCTTCACATGCTCGCCCTTGCAGTCGGCAATGAAGCTGACATTGGCGCCGAGCACTTTGGCGAAGGCGCCGGCGATCGGGGCAAGGCTCATCTCGGCAACACGTTCGCCTTTGGGGCGGCCGAAATGGGCGAGCAGGGCAACCTTGGCCCCGGCGGTGCGCAGCGACTGAACGGTCTCAATGGCGGCGCGCAGGCGCGTATCGTCCGTCACCAGACCATTTTCCATCGGCACGTTGAAGTCGACGCGCACCAGCGCGACCTTGCCGGTGAGATTGCCTGCATCAGGGATGCGTTTGAACGAGGGCATGGAGTATCTCCGATCACCCCCGCCGGGGCGGGGGCTCGTGAAGGGTTACATGCCGCCGCTCGCCCCGCCTTCGCTGGCGGGGCGAGCGGCGGGGAAGGCGTTCAGATGAGCTTCGCCATCGCAAGGGCGGTGTCGGCCATGCGGGTCGAGAAGCCCCACTCATTGTCATACCAGGTCATGATCGAGACGAAGTTGCCGTCCATCACCTTGGTCTGGTCGAGATGGAAGATCGAGGAGCGGTCGTCATGGATGAAGTCCGACGACACGTTCGGAACGTCCGTATAGCCGAGGATGCCCTTCAGCGGGCCGGCGTCTGCGGCGGCCTTGATGGCGGCGTTGATTTCTTCCGGCGTGGTGGCCTTCTTGGCGACGAATTTCAGGTCAACCACGGAGACGTTGGGGGTCGGCACGCGCACCGAGATACCGTCGAGCTTGCCTTTCAGTTCCGGCAGCACGAGGCCGACAGCCTTGGCGGCGCCGGTCGAGGTCGGGATCATCGACAGGGATGCCGCGCGGGCCCGGTAGAGATCCTTGTGCATCTGGTCGAGCGAAGGCTGGTCGTTCGTGTACGAATGGATCGTCGTCATCATGCCTTTTTCGATGCCGACGGCCTTCTGCAGGACCTGGGCAACCGGCGCGAGGCAGTTGGTGGTGCACGATGCGTTGGAGACGACAGT
Organism: Hyphomonas sp. NPDC076881; assembly: GCF_050269995.1. Taxonomy (NCBI): domain Bacteria; kingdom Pseudomonadati; phylum Pseudomonadota; class Alphaproteobacteria; order Hyphomonadales; family Hyphomonadaceae; genus Hyphomonas; species Hyphomonas sp. NPDC076881. The sequence goes on from NZ_JBNNJJ010000006.1 coordinate 46,058, forward strand.
GAATTCTTTCTTCAGCTTGTCATGGTTGACGCCGTAGACCACCGTGAGGTCTGCGCCATCGGCCGGGGCCGAGACCAGCACGCGCTTTGCACCGGCGGCGAGGTGGGCGGAGGCCTTGTCCTTGGAGGTGAAGATGCCGGTGCATTCCATCGCGATATCGACGTCGAGTTCGCGGTGGGGCAGATCCTTCGGATCACGGATGGCCGTGACGAGGATCGGCTTGCCGTTGATGACAATCTTGTCACCATCGACCTTCACATCCGCCGGGAAACGGCCATGGACCGAATCGAAGCGGAGCAGATGGGCGTTGGTTTCGACAGGTCCGAGATCGTTGATGGCCACCACTTCGATATCGGTGCGGCCATGCTCGATGATCGACCGAAGAACCAGCCGGCCGATGCGGCCGAATCCGTTGATGGCTACACGAACGGTCATCTTTATTTCTCCTCTTGGGCGAGCAAATTCACAGGCTTGCGCCCCTTTAAATGGGTGTGTCGGCCCCGTCCACCCCACACGATGCGGCACCGCGACGCGAAACGGGACAAACGGGATTTCATCCTTGCTGCTTGCAAGCTGCGTGCTAGTCCGGAGGGGAGACAGGCGGCGCAGAGACGCTGCGGGGAGACAACGATGACAATGCCCGAAACGGCGCAGTCTGGCGCCCAGCGCCGCTCTTTGACCGTCTGGATCATCTTCACCGTGCTGACAATTCTGTGGGCAGGCGCCTATGGTTTGACCCGCATTGCCGTCGGCACGGGCACGGCAGAAGGCCTCCCCCCCGAATGGGTACTCCCCGGGCGGCTGACCGGCGGGGCGATCTTTCTGCTCATCCTGATGTTCGTACTCGGAAAGCGTCTGCCGCCGCTGAGCGACCGGCGCCGCTGGGCTGTCATCGTTGCCATGGGGTTCATCGGCTCGCTGATCCCCTTCTTCCTGATCACCGTGGCGCAGCAGACGGTCGATTCCAGCCTGGCGGCGCTCTACACGGCGGCCGCGCCGGTCTTCGTGACGCTGGGCGCCAGCCTCCTGTTCTCCGAAGAACGCATGACCCGGAATACCGGCATCGGCATCCTGCTCGGCTTTGCCGGGGTGGTGGCGCTGTTCGGCCCGGAGGCGATCCGGCATTTCGGTTCGGCCAGCATGACGGCGCAGCTTCTGCTGCTGCTGGCAACGCTCGCCTTCTCGGCCAGCACGCTGATTGCGCGGGCGTCCCCGCCGATGGAGGTGATCCCGATGGCCGCAGGCTTCATCACGGTCTCTGCGGTACTGTCCTGGCCGATGGTGTTCACCGTGGACGCTGCCGCCGTTTCGGCAGACTGGCATCACTGGCTGGCGGTGGCCGGGCTGGCCATCGGGCCATCGGGCGTGGCGCAGGTGCTGTATATGGCGCTGGTGGCGCGGGCCGGGGCGACGTTCCAGTCGCTGACGGGTTATTCCGTGCCGGTGGCGGGCGCGGCGTTCGGCTGGCTGTTCTTCCGGGAGACCCAAAGCTGGAATGCGGCCCTGGCTCTGGCGCTGATCCTCGGCGGTGTGTGGCTGGCCCGGCAGGGCGGGCGCGGCCGGATCGTCTGACTTTACCCGCCGGATAAGCGCTCGCCTCTCAAGGGAATTCCGGCGCGCCTCTTTGAGGGATAAGGCCACCAAAAAACTCCAAGAAAAACTCCAACGGCTGGGCCAAAAACTCCAACCGCGCGCCAACCGCTACTCTGATGCGTCCGGGGTTTTGACCGGGCAGCGGGTCCACTGTTTTGCGTTCTCCCAGTCGCTCTGAATGCCGGAGGCGTCCTTGCCCGCGAGCAGAAAAGCGTCTTCCGAAATCCAGTCGGCCACCAGAGAGGCGCCGTCCGCGCGCCACCAGGGGAAACGCCCGCCAAAGGCTTTCACCTCCCAGATGCCCATATCGCCGCCGGGCGTGCGGGCGTGGATCGCATGCTCGCCCGCCGCCTCGATCACCGCTGGATCATCGCAGGAGACCTGGGGCACGTTGACGATGACATCCGGCCCGTCGCGGAAGCCGATCTGCCAGCTGCCCACAAAAGGCGCGGCCTCTGCCGGTGCAGGCTGGGCAAGGGCGGGCAGGGCGGCCAGCGCCGCGAGCAGAGAGAGATGTTTCATGGCAGCCAGCTTAGACAGCAGCGCGCGCGGGTCTTCCCCCGAAACGGGGTACGCCCCACCTTTAAGGGGCGGGGCGTATCAGATCGGGGCTGCTGAAGGGGCGCCTATCAGGCTTTCTGCGGGACGATGGCGCCGTGGCAGTATTTGTATTTCTTGCCCGAGCCGCAGGGGCAGGGGGAGTTGCGCGGCGTGTTGGACCAGTCGTCCTCGGCCTGGAACAGCGGCGGGCCGGGCGGGGTGGCTTTATCGTCCGGGTCCATCTCATTGATGCCGGTATCGGGATCGAGCTTGGTCTCGTGGATCTGCTGGGGCGGCTTAGGCGGCTGGGGACGCGGGGGCGGCGCCACCGGCTGGGGCTGCTGGGCCGGGGCCTGCTGCACACGGATATGCATCAGCGAGCGGGTGACCGTGGCGCGCAGTTCGCTCAGCAGGCTGTCGAACAGGTTGAAGGCTTCGCGCTTGAACTCGTTGAGCGGATCGCGCTGGCCATAGGAGCGCAGGTGGATCACCGAGCGCAGCTGGTCGATCTGCTGCAGGTGTTCGCGCCAGCGCAGGTCGAGCACCTGAAGCAGGAACTGCTTCTCGATGCGGCGCATCTGCGGCGCGCCGATCTGCGCAATGAGATCAGCATACTGAGCCTCGACAGCCTCACGGATGCGGCCGGCAATCTCCTCATTGGCCACGCCTTCCTCGGCGGCCCATTCGCGCACGGGAAGTTCCAGGGCAAGGTCTGACCGCAGGCTTTCTTCCAGGCCAGCGATATCCCACTGCTCCGCATACGCTTTTTCCGGCATCGTGCGGGCTACGAGGGCCTCGATCACGCTTTCGCGCATATCCTCGATCACGTCGGAGACATCATCAGAGCGCAGGAATTCCATGCGCTGCTCGAAGATAGCCTTACGCTGATCGTTGATCACATCGTCATATTTGAGAACGTTCTTGCGGATCTCGAAGTTGCGTTCCTCGATCTTCTTCTGCGAGGTCTCCATCGCCTTGTTCATCCAGGGATGGGTGATGCCCTCATCTTCCTTGATGCCGAGGCGGCGCATCACGGCGTCCATCCGGTCGGCCGCGAAGATGCGCATCAGGTCGTCTTCGATGGAGATATAGAATTTCGATTTTCCGGGGTCGCCCTGACGGCCTGTCCGGCCGCGCAGCTGGTTGTCGATCCGGCGGCTTTCGTGACGCTCCGTACCCAGAACATAAAGGCCGCCGGCATCCAGCGCCTGCTTTTTCTTGACTTCGATATCGGCCTTGATCTGGGCGCCGAGCAGCGAGATTTCGCCTTCCGACAGGTCGCGGCCGAGGGCCTTTTCCTTCGCGGTACGCTCCTGCTCCAGGCGCATTTCATAATTGCCGCCGAGCTGAATGTCCGTGCCGCGGCCGGCCATGTTGGTGGCAACCGTCACAGCGCCGGGCACGCCGGCTTCGGCCACGATGAAGGCTTCCTGCTCGTGATGGCGCGCATTGAGAACCTTGTGGGGAATGCGCTGCGCGGTGAGCAAGTGGGAGAGGAGTTCGGATTTCTCGATCGAGGCGGTGCCCAGCAGGATCGGCTGGCCCTTGGCGTTGGCGGCGCGCACTTCCTTGATGATCTCGGCATATTTTGCCTTGGCGGTGCGGTAGACGACATCATCCTCATCAATCCGGCGAACAGGTCTGTTCGTAGGCAGATCAACCACTTCCAGCTTGTAGATGTCGGCAAATTCCGAAGCCTCGGTCAGCGCCGTACCGGTCATGCCGGCGAGCTTTTTATAAAGGCGGAAATAGTTCTGGAAGGTGATCGAAGCCAGCGTCTGGTTTTCCGGCTTGATCTCGACGCGCTCTTTCGCCTCGATGGCCTGATGCAGGCCTTCGGAGAGGCGGCGGCCTTCCATCATCCGTCCACTGAACTCGTCGATCAGCATCACCTGATCGTCCTTGACGATGTAGTCCTTGTCGCGGGAATAAAGCTTGTGGGCGCGCAGGGCCTGGTTTGAATGGTGGACGAGGGAGATGTTCGACGGCTCCCAGAGCGAGCCTTCCAGCACGCCCATCTCGGTCAGCCATTCTTCCATCTTCTCGGTGCCGGTTTCGGTGAAGACGACCGAGCGCTGTTTCTCGTCCAGCTCGAAGTCGCTCTCTTCCAGGCGCGGGATCAGACTGTCGACGGCGATGTAAAGCTCGGAGCGGTCATCGGTCGGCCCGGAGATGATCAGCGGCGTGCGGGCCTCATCGATCAGGATGGAGTCCACCTCGTCGACGATGGCATAATGGTGGCCGCGCTGGGCCATCTGGTCCAGCGAGTATTTCATGTTGTCGCGCAGATAGTCGAAGCCGAACTCGTTGTTCGTGCCATAGGTGATGTCGGCGGCGTAGCCGGCCTTGCGCTCTTCCTCTGAGATGCCGTGGACGATCACCCCGGTCGTCATGCCGAGGGCAGCATAGATGCGGCCCATCCAGTCAGCGTCGCGGCGGGCGAGATAGTCGTTGACGGTGATAACGTGGACGCCCTTGCCGGCAAGCGCGTTGAGATAGGCCGCCAGGGTCGCCACAAGGGTCTTGCCCTCACCGGTGCGCATCTCGGCGATGGCGCCGGAATGCAGGATCATGCCGCCCATCAGCTGCACATCAAAGTGGCGCATGTTGTTGACGCGCTTGGCCGCTTCCCGGACGACGGCGAAGGCCTCTTCCAGCAGGCTGTCGAGCGTGGCGCCATCTGCCAGGCGCTTGCGGAACTCGGCTGTCTTGCCCTTGAGGGACTGGTCCGACAGCGCCTCCATGATCGGCTCAAGTGCGTTGATCCGGTTTACCCGCGCCTGAAGCGGCTTGAGTTTACGGTCATTGACCGTACCGAAAATCTTGCGAGCTATGGAAAGCATATAAACAGCACCAACCAGTTCGGGTGAAAAATTCTAATCCTGCCAGACATCTTACAGGACTTTTCCGGGTTCTCCCACCGCGCTTTCACCGGATGAAACCACTCGACCAGCGCGCGGGGCAGACTTAAGAACGCCGCCAAAGGGTGTCAATGCGGCGCCTTCAGCCAGAGAGGTGTGGCCCATGACCCGGCGGCGCGCTGATTTTACAGTCCTTTGTGCGGCCCTGGCGGCATTGGCGCTGGCCGGTTGCTCGCAGGAGGGCTTCCATCTGGACGAGAAGCAGCGGGAGGTCAGCCGGGAGGTGGCCGCCCGGGTGAATGGCGAGCCGATCTATACCGCAGATGTCGAGCTGGAGGCCGTGGCGCGGGGGCTGGTGGTCTCCGGCGCCGCGCTGCGCAGCGGGGACGAGGCCTACAAACAGGTGCTCGACCAGCTGATCGACCAGAAGCTGATGGCGCAGGAAGCCGGGCGCCTGGGGCTGGAGAAAGACCCCGCCGCCCAGCGCCGCCTGGAAATGGCGCAGGAGCGGATCATGGGGAACCTTCTTGTGGAAAGCGTGGTGGCCCAGCAGGTCACCGACGAGATGATCGACCGGATGTATGCCGAGCAGGTGCGCCTGCAGCAGGTCAATGATCAGGTGTCGGTGGCCCATATCGTCACCGATACGGAGGAGGAGGCCGAGGCCGTCTGGCTGCGCGTGCAGGCGGGCGAGCCGTTCGAGGGGCTGGTCTTCAACCATTCCAAAGACAGCGCCACCCGGATGGAAAATGGCGATCTGGGCTATGTGGCGCCCAATGATCTGCCCGATCCCTATCCGGTGGTGATTGCCAACACGCCGGTCGGCGAGGTGTCGGCGCCCTTCCAGGTGGAGGACAGCTGGCGCCTCCTGAAGGTCAAGGACCGCCGCACCGAACCGCCCAAGACACGCGAGGAAATGCGGCCCGAGATCGCCACTTTCCTGACGCTCAGCGAAGTCAGCCGCATTCTCCGCCGCCTGCGTACCGAGGCGAGCATCGAGAAAGTGGACGGCCAGACCTATACGCCGGAAAACGCGCCCGCGCCGGCCAAAGCCCTTACCGGAGATGAACTGTGAACCTGACCCCTTCGCCCTTTGCCCCTGCTTCCTTTCCGGCGCTGCCGGCTGTACGCGGCCTCAAGGCGGCTGCCGGCAGCCGCGGCTTCTATGCGCGCCGGGGTATCACGCGCGACGATGTGTTTCTGGTGGTATTCGATCCCGGCACGGCCTGCGGCGGGGTGTATACCCGCTCGCTGACGGCGTCGGCCGATGTGCGCTGGTGCCGGCAGGCGCTGGAGCAGGGCGGGGGGCAGGCGGCCGCTTTGGTCGCCAATTCGGGCAATTCCAACGCCTTCACCGGCCCAAAGGGTGTGTTGAAGAATGAGGCAACGCTGAAAGCGCTGAGCGAAACCCTCGGCGTGAAGAAGGAGCATTGCTTCCTGGCCGCTACCGGCGTGATCGGTGAGCCGCTGTCTGATCCCAACTATGTGGGCGCTTTTGTGCCAGACTTGACCGCAAAGCTCGGCGCGCCGGACTGGGAAAGGCTCGCCCGCGCGTTCATGACGACGGACACCTATCCCAAAGGCGCGGGCACTGTGGCCAGCCTTGACGGCACCGAAGTGCGCTTTGCCGGCATCGCCAAGGGATCGGGCATGATCGCGCCGAACATGGCGACGATGCTGTCCTATGTGTTCACCGATGCGGCCATTGCGCCCGAGCTGCTACAGACGGCGCTGCGCCAGGTGGCGGACGAGACGTTCAACGCGATCACGGTGGACGGCGACACGTCCACCTCCGACACGCTGATGGTGTTTGCCACCGGGGCGAGCGGCATGGCGCCGGTCACTTCGGAAGAAGACCTGCGCTTCCGCGCGTTCACGGCAGCGCTGAAAGAGGTCTGCCTCGATCTGGCGATGCAGGTGGTGAAGGATGGGGAAGGGGCGAGCAAGGTGGCCACGATCACCGTGGAAGACGCCGCCTCTCCGGCCTCGGCCAGGAAGATTGCCTGCGAGATTGCCAACTCTCCGCTGATCAAGACCGCGATGGCGGCGGGCGACGCAAACTGGGGCCGGATCGTGATGGCTGTGGGCAAGGCGTATGAGCCGATCGAGCTGGACAGCCTCGCCATCTGGTTTGACGACGTGCAGGTGGCCAAGGGCGGGGCGCGGGCACCCGATTATGACGAGGCCGCCGCCAGCGCCGTGTTTGCCAGGAGCGAGTTTGCCATCCGCGTGTCGGTGGGCGTGGGCACGGGCCGGGCAACGGTTTGGACCTGCGATCTCACCCATGGCTATGTCGATATCAACGGCGCCTACCGGACATGAGCCGGCGGCTGTTGCTGGTGGTTGCGGCCGCGCTGATCGACGAGACGGGACGCATCCTCCTGGCGCAGCGCCCGGAGGGCAAGCAGCTGGCCGGGCTGTGGGAGTTTCCGGGCGGCAAGATCGACCCCGGCGAGACACCCGAGGCGGCCCTCGTGCGGGAACTGGCCGAGGAACTTTCGATCACGGTTAAGGAAGAGGAACTGAAGCCGCTGACATTTGCGAGCTTCACTTACCCTGACTTTCACCTGTTAATGCCACTCTATGCGTGTGAAAGCTGGACCGGGACGATCCATCCGCGCGAGGGGCAAGCCATCGCCTGGGTAGAGCCTGCAAGGCTGCGAGAGTATCCTGCGCCACCGGCAGACCTGCCCCTGTTCGACTGGCTGATGGAGCAAGCGTTTGCGGAGCGATGATGCGCCTGTTCAAGACCCGGCTGAAGAAGCTCGCCGCTGATGAAGGCGGGGCAACCGCGATTGAATACAGCCTCATTGCCGCGCTGGTCGTTGTCGCCATCCTCGGGGGCCTGTCGGCCGTCGCCAATTCCAACAATGCAAATTATGAGCTGATCGAGGAAAAGATCGCGGTCTGACGCGCCCGCTCAGCTCTCTTCCTGATCCGGCCCCTCGCTGCCCGGCTTTCCGGCGCGGCGCACCGCATCGGCCATGCTGGCCTTGGCGCTGCCGGGTTTCAGCGGCTGAGGCTGTCCCGGTGCCGGCGCCCAGCCGGACAGGTGAACGATCTCGAAGGTGGCCCGCACGCGGCCATCGGGATCAGAGAACCGCTCTTTGTAAAGCGCTATCGCCCGCGCCAGCACCCGCCGGGGCAGCGGCCGGCTGACACCGCGCGCAAAGGCGGCGCGCTCGCCCATCCCTTTGAGATCGCGCAGCAGAGCTTCCGGCGTCTTGTAGCGCACGGTCACCGTATCGCGGTCGGCCACCGGCAGGGCAAAGCCCGCGCGCTGGAGCAGCCCCGCCATATCCCGCAGGCCGGGCAGGGGGGAGAGGCGGGGGCTGAGGCCGCCGGTAAGGTCGGTCTCTGCTTCGCTCATCACTTCGCGCAGCTCTGCCAGCGTGCCGGCGCCAAACAGGGCGCCAAGGAAAAGACCATCGGGTTTCAGGATGCGGCGGATCTGCACCAGGGCGCCCGGCAGGTCGTTCACCCAGTGAAGGGTGAGCGGAGACACAACCAGATCGAACCGTTCCGTTCCGAAGGGCAGGGCTTCCTCATCGGCAAAGACGGCTTCCAGGCCGCCCGTGGCGGCGGCGTTCAGGAAGAGGTCCGCCGTGTCGCCGACGGTGGCCGATTTTGTCCGGTTTTGTCCAAGAAGTGTCCGGGAAAGTCCGCCATCGGCCCCGCCCAGTTCCAGCATTGTCTCGAAAATACGCGGCGTATCCGCCACCCGCGTCTCAAGATCGCTCGACACGCGGGCGCGCAGGAAGTCATAGTCCTGATAGTGGCGCGCAAAGGCCTGACGGCGCCGGCGCAGCTTGTCGCGGTCAAAGATCTGCGGCGGAGACGGGGATTGAGGGGAGGGGGGCATGAGCGGGGATATGAAGGCTGGCACGCTCGCGGCCAAGAGCTTATTCCGCCAGACGCGGGATTTCCTCTGGCCGCCCCGATCCCTGATCAGCGGTGACCGGGGCGAAGGCGCCGGGCCGCTGAAGCCCGACGAGTTCACGAAAATCCGTTTCATTACAGAGCCGGTCTGCCATCGCTGCGGCGTGCCGCAGGACTATGATGTCGGCCCGGAAGCCGAATGCGCCGCCTGTATCGCGCGCCCGCCCAGATGGGGCCGGGCCCGCGCGGCCTTCGTGTATGATGACATTTCCCGCCGCCCGGTGCTGGACCTGAAGCGCGCCGGCCGCCGCGACGGGCTGGAAATCCTCGCAGGCTGGATGCTGCAGGCCGGGGGAGCGCTGGTGGAGGAGGCGGATCTGATCGTGCCCGTGCCGCTGCACTATACGCGGCTGGTCCTGCGCGGCTTCAACCAGTCGGCCTGGCTGGCCCAGGCCATCGGGCAGGCCTCCCGCCGCCGTGTCTGCGTCGACGGCTTGAGGCGTACGCGGCGTACACCCAGCCAGGCGGGGCTTTCCACCCGCGCGCGGCGGCGCAATGTGACCGGGGCGTTCGATGTGCGCCCCTCCCGGCGCAAGCTGGTGGCGGGCAAGCGCGTGCTGCTCGTGGATGACGTGCTGACGACCGGGGCGACGCTGAATGCCTGCGCGCGGGCGCTGAAACGGGCAGGCGCGCGGCAGATCGACGTTCTGGTGCTGGCGCGCGTTGTCCGCGCTACGGATGTCACCATATAACGGCTTGATGACATTTCGGCCTGAGAATGGCCGGAAATGTCCAGGTTTTGACGAAAGGATTTCGCGCCATGGCGAAGGTTACAATCTACACCCGCCAGTTCTGCCCTTACTGCACCCGCGCGGTCGCGCTGCTCAAGGAAAAGGGCGCCGACTTCAATGAAATCGATGCTGGCATGGACCCCAAGCTGCGTGAGGAAATGATCCAGCGCTCGAATGGCGGGCGCACCTTCCCGCAGATCTTCGTGGGCGAAGCCCATATCGGCGGCTGCGACGACATGATGGCGCTGGAGCGGGCGGGCAAGCTCGACCCGATGCTGGCGCAGGCCTGAAGGCGGAGCGTTCGCGGTGATTCTCTACGCGCTGATCTGTGGTGACTGCGATCACGAGTTCGAGGGCTGGTTTGCCAGCTCCGAAGCGTTTGACCGTCTGGCAAAGCGCAAGCAGATCGATTGCCCGGAATGCGGCGGCCACAAGGTGGGCAAGCAGATCATGGCCCCGGCCGTGCGCCCGTCCGACAAGGCCCTGCCCGGCAAGATCGACGAGGAGGCGCTGATGAAGGAATTCGTCCGCCGCGCCCGCGAACATGTCTCGCAGAACTTTGATTATGTGGGCGATGATTTCGCCGAAGAGGCCCGCGCCATCTATTATGGCGAGCAGGATCACCGCCCGATCTGGGGCGAGACGACACCGGAGGAACGCGAGGCGCTGGCCGATGAGGGCATTCCGGCGATGCCGCTGCCCGCGCCCTTTGCGCCCAAGCCGCCCAAATCCGCCAAACGTAAACAGCCGCTCAATTGATGGCGCGCGCTTTGCCGCGCTTGAACGTGGCAAAGGGCTTGGGTAGAAGGCGGCCTGTCAGTTATCTGAAGTCACAGTTTGAAGTCGGGGAGGCCCTCATGGCGAGCCAGGAATATCATCGCGGTGAAATGGACATCCACGGCCAGAAAGCGACCTGGGATGGCTTCATCACCGGCTCCACCTGGGGATCGCTGATCACCATCATGGTTGTGGGCTATGCGACCCTGGCCATCGCCATCGGCCTCAACTGGATGGTTGCCCTTGGCCTGATGGCGATCCTCGGCTTCGGTGCCGGCCTCTTCCTCAACCTCGGTGGCCGCTGGATGGCGACGGTTGTGGTGATGATCGGCCTTGCGCTGGTCGTGCAGGCCTTCATCTGGCTGTTCGGCGTTCTTCTCTAGAAAACGCCTGAGGATTTGAGGGCGCGGTTAACGCCGCTGCAAAGCCTTCTGCCGCATACCCTCTTGAACTTTATCGAAAATCGCTAAAGTTGAGAGTCTGTCCGGTTCTGGGAGGCCGCCCTTGAGCGACGCGCCACTTATCCTGTCACACGCAACCAAGCGATTCGGCGCGTTCACCGCCGTGAGCGACCTGTCGTTCGAGGTGCCTGCCGGTCAGATCATCGGCTTTCTCGGGCCCAACGGGGCGGGCAAGTCCACCAGCCTGAGGATGTCGCTGGGCGTGATGGCGCCGGACGAGGGCGAGGTGCGCCTGTTTGGTGCCCCGCCGGAGCTGAAGAACCTGAAGCGCGTGGGCTTCCTTCCCGAAGAGCGCGGCCTCTACAAGAAGATGAACGCCCGCGACACGATCATCTATTTCGGGCGCTTGAAGGGCCTCAGCGCCAGTGACGCGCGTGCCCGCGCGGATGAACTGCTGGAGGCCACCGGCCTCGGCAAGTTCCGCACGACGCGCATCTCCAAACTCTCCAAGGGCATGGCGCAGAAGGTGCAGATCCTCTCCACGCTGGCCCACCGGCCGGATTTTCTCATTCTCGACGAGCCCTTCTCCGGCCTCGACCCTGTGAACCAGCAGACGCTGGAAGACCTGATCAAGGCAGAGCATGCGCGCGGGGCGACGATCCTCTTCTCCACCCATGTGATGGAACATGCCGAGCGGCTGTGCGACCGGATCGTGATGCTGGCGCGGGGCCGCAAGGTGCTCGATGGCACGCTGGAAGAGGCTTATGCGACGCTGGGCAGTGGCGCGCGGATCACGCTGGAACCGGGCTTTGATCTTGCCGCCGCGCTGGCGCCGAAGGGCTTTGGCGTGCACCGCGCTGCCGACAAGGGGCCGGGCGAAGCCTGGCGGGTGGATCTGGCGCCGGGGCAGGGGCCGCAGGATGCGCTGCGCGCCGTGCTGGAGGCGGGCGCGCCGATCATCGGCTTCCAGCCCGAAGAGGCGCGGCTGCGCGATGTGTTTGTCTCGCTGGTAGGCGAAGCGGAAGCTGCAGCGCTGGATACCCCTGTGGTGCCGGCGGAAGGGGAGAGCGTGTAATGCGCAACATCTATCTGGTCTTCCGGCGGGATTATCTGGGCTATGTCAAAGCCTGGGGCTTCTGGCTGAGCTTGGCGGCGGTGCCTCTATTCCTGATCGTGGGCGCGAGCTTCGGGTATTTTGCGGCGACCGCTTCGCCGGTGCGCTATTTCGCGGTGGTGGAGCCAACGCGCATCTATGCCGATGCCATCGAGGGCGAGTTCCAGCGCCGCAGCAGCGAGGCCGCCGCCGAGGCAAGAGCGCTGGCCGAGCAGATGAATATTCCGCTCGCCGAGGCGCAGGATCAGGTGGCCGACGCGGCCGGGGGGCGGAAGTTCATCGAAGTGCCCGCGCCCGCGCGCACGCTGGAGGAATTGCGCCCCTGGCTGACGGGAGAGCGCACGATCGCAGGCCCGGCGGGCGAGCGCCCGCTATTTGCCGTGTTCATACTTTCCGAGGACGGATCACAGCTGGAATACTGGAGCGGGGACGTGAATGTCGATACGCTGCAGCGGACGGCGGAAATCGCCATGCGCGATCTCAGCCGGCGGGACGCGCTGGCCGCCTCCGGCCTCAATCCGGATTTCCTGAAGCAGGCGGACGGGGCGGCCATCAAGGTGCCGGCCTTCCGTCTCAATGCCACGCAGGCGGGGGAAAGCGGCGCGGAAGTGACGATGGCAGACCGCGCGCCGGCAATCGTGTCTGCCGCGCTGGCCTATTTCCTGTGGCTGATGATCTTCTCGATCATCCAGTACCTGTTGATGGGCACGATCGAAGAGCGCTCCAACAAGATTTTCGATACGCTGCTCACCTCGGTGCAGCTGCCCCAGCTTCTGGCGGGGAAGATGCTGGCGGTGTTTGCGGTAACCTCGACGATGATGCTGTCCTGGTCGCTGTTCGGGATTGTGGGGTCTGCCGTTTCGGCCAGCCAGGTGCCCGGCATGGCGGACATGATCCAGCCCTTCATTGCCGCGGTCACCGATCCCAAGCTGATCATTCCGGCGCTGGTCAGCTTCGTGCTTGGCTACATTCTCTATGGCACGCTGTTCATGGCGCTCGGCTCGCTCTGCGACACGATCCAGGAAGCGCAGACGCTGCTCAGCCCGATGATGATCCTGCTGATGCTGCCGATGTTTGCGATCTTCGTGGCGTTCCAGGATCCCGGCTCGCCCATCGTGGATGTGGCGTCCTGGATCCCGCTGTTCACGCCCTTCCTGCTGATCCTGCGGATGCCGCATGACCCGCCGATGTGGGAAGTTCTGGCGCAGATGGGGATGATGGTGGTGATCACCGCGCTGGTCGTCTGGGGCGCCACCAAGGTCTACCGCGCCGGCGCCGTCCACGGCGCAGGCATCGGAGAACTGGGCGGCATGATCAAGCGCGCGGTGGGGATGAAGCCGAAGGCGGGATGATCCCCGCTTACGGCACGCTTTAGGCTACCCTGGCCGCGCCGAGGACAGGCATCGGTCGGTAGGATTTGGCGGCCGGCTCGAGGATCTGCGCGCTCCATGGGCGGCCCTGCAGCCAGGAGCCGTAATCGGTGTTTTCCAGCCGCGGGGCGGGCAGGAAATCGAGCGCCTCAGTCACCGTGTCGGCCCGCTTGGAGATCAGCGAGAAGGTTTCGGCGCGGCGGCCATCGGCTTCGACCTGCGAGAACTCTGCCACACAGCCTTCACGCTGGAACTGCACGGTGCGCTTGTTGACGGTGAACATCTCCGTATCGCCGTCCAGCCAGGAGATGAGGTCGCCGGGCACCAGGATGCGGTGGGAGAGGTCTGCGCCGGGAAACGCCTCCTGCAGATGGCGCACAATGGCGCGCCGCAGCGGGAATTCGGACCGGGCAATCACTTTCCAGGCCGTGAGCAGCCCGTCCTCGCCGGTTTTTTCGAGGATCTCCACTTCTGCCACACCGTGCAGCACGATCAGCCAGTTGGGGCGGGCAGCGGAGAAGAGGTAGGTGTCTGTCCGGATCTCGGCAACGCCGAGGCCAAACAGATGGTGAAGCGCCTCGATGTGCGGCATCTCTTCAGAGGGCCAGGCGCGATATTCATACAAAGGGGTGCGAGGCATGGGAGGAACCTGACTTTTTTGTAAGCTCTGCCGGTTTGAACGAGCCAGGCGGCGATGGGTTCCATCGCCAGCAAAAATCCCAGCAAAAATCAGAGTCAAATCAGGCCTCAACAGCCCCCTGGCCGCGCGCAATGCCCGGAAAAGAGGCAGTTTCGGACAAACAAAAACCCCGCCAGAAGGCTCTGGCGGGGTTTTTCGTGTGGTTCAGCGATACGCCGCGAAGCGATCAGCCTACACGATGCCTTCGCGCTGAGCGCGCTTGCGAGCGAGTTTGCGGGCACGGCGCACGGCTTCAGCGCGCTGGCGGGCTTTCTTCTCGGAAGGCTTTTCGAAGTGCTGACGGGCCTTCATTTCCCGGAACAGGCCTTCGCGCTGCATCTTTTTCTTCAGCGCGCGCAGGGCTTGCTCAACGTTGTTATCGCGGACGACGATCTGTACTATGGGACTTCTCCATCGGGTTCTTTCGGGCGCCAGGCACCCTGGAATTCGTTAATTACGGGCCTGACAGCCTAAGAAGCGCGGCCTATATCACGGTGAAACAGCTTTCGCCAAGCCCCTTGCGCCGGGAATCGACACATGACAACGCCGCCTTCTGCACTGCTTAGCCGCCGCTGGCTGGACGCCCTGCTTCCAGAGGTCGTTTTTGAGGGCTGGAGCGAGACGGCCGCAGCGGCTGCCGCCGTAAAGGCGGGGCTGACGCCGGGCGAGCAGGCGCTGGCCGCCCCGCGCGGCGTGATTGACCTGATCGAAGGCTTTTTCGACGATGCCGAAGCCCGCGCGCGGGACACGCTGGCGGGGGAGGACATGACCGGCCTGCGGGTGCCTGACAAGGTCAAGCGGGGCGTGCTCGTCTGGCTGGCCGGACTTGAGCCTCACCGGGAAGCGGTGCGCCGCGCGGCGGCCCGCGGCTTCCTGCCCTGGGGCGCCGGGCCGGCGCTGCAGCGCAGCTGGAAAGTGGCCGACATGGTGTGGACTGCAGCGGGCGACACGTCTGAAGACTATAACCGCTATTCCAAGCGCGGCCTGCTGGCGAGCGTGATCCCGGCCATCGTGCTGCACTGGGCCGATAATCCGTCCCCGGAAGACCTTGACTCCTTCATTGAGCGGCGTCTGGCGCATGCGTCCGGGGTCGGACGAACAGCCGCGCGATTCGTGAAACCGATTCTCGGCCGGATGCCACAGAAACAGCATTGATCGCAGCGCGCGGGGCGCAGCTTAATTCTTCTTATTTTTCAGGGAGTTGGGTTGTCGGACGGGGGCGCTACAAACACCCCAGGGGGCTGGGGGGGCTGATGGGTCCGGGGCGCTTGCGAAAGTCCTCCGTCCGACACCCATAAGATGGCCGCGCGATGCGGCGGGGGCAAGGCCGAATTGCGGTGAAACAGAGTCTGCGGGATTAATTATGCGTTAGCTCTACAAGGGGCTGGACGCGAACGGAAAGCTGTGACGAAACTGTAACCGAGATGACGGATTCTTTCCACAGGAAACCTGCACCGGAACCGGTCGTTGCCTTTCAGAAGGCAGAGATGCAGCCCATTCTTGATGTCTATGGCCGGTTGGTGATTGCGGGCGAGGCGCGCGACTATGCCATCGGCATGGAAGAGGATGTGGCGACCTTCGCGATCTTCCGCCGCCATGCCGAAAGCCCCACCTGGCGAATCGAGAAGGAGCCCGCGCTGGCCAATCGTCAGGGCCAGTATGCGGTGTATGGATCTGCCGGCCAGGTGCTGCGCCGGGGGCGGGATCTGCGGCAGGTGCTGAAGGTATTCGAATCGCGCCGTTTCACCATCGTGCGCTGACGGCTTTTCCACAAATCCATCCACAGCAGAACGTTAACGGCGCATTTGCCGTTTAACCCTTTGTTTACCAAAAACTTCTTGCGAACCAAACTGGAACATCATAAGAACATTCCACAAGGAACGGAGCAAGAACATGTTTGGTCAAGTCAGCTTTCGCGGCAAGTCAGGCAAGGCGTGGAAATTCCAGCGGACGGCGGCAGATGCGCCGTGGGCGCGCAGTGCCGGTGTGGTCATCTTTGCAGCCCAGGATGCCTGTGGCTGGCGCGTCTACCGGGTGATGGAACTCTCCGGGCGCCCGCATGACATCCAGCCGATCTGGGCGCTGGCCGAGGCAGAGCGCTATGGCGCCAATGCCGTGTTCCTGGCGCTGGAGTTTGATGGCGGCCAGCGCAAGGCGATGGTGGCCGATCTTGAGGCCGGGTTCATGCCGGTCTGCCGGCCGGACCAGGCGCCGGTGCGGCTGGCCGCTTGAGCTACGGGTTCCGGGTGGTGGTGCCGCGTGGGGGCAGGGTTCAGTTCTGAACCTGCGCGGTGTACCAGCGGGTGACATCTTCTTCGACCATGCCGAGCGGGCGTGGCCCGCCCATCAGGATCACCCGGTGAAATTCCTTCGGGTCGAATTTCGGGCCCAGCACGCGGATGGCGCGTTCCCGCAGGTCCAGGATCCGTTCGCGGCCAATCCAGTAGGCGGCCGCATAGCCCGGCCGCACGGTGTAGCGGTCTACCTCGTCGGCGCTCCGCTCCAGGCTGAGGCCGGTGGTCTCTGCCAGATAGGCAATCGCCTGATCGCGGCTCCAGCGCTCATTGTGGATGCCGGTATCGGCCACCAGCGCAGCCGCGCGCAGCAGCAGGGATTGCAGATAGCCGATGCGGCTCAGCGGATCTTCCGAATAAAGACCAAGCTCGTCGGCCAGGGTTTCGGCATAGGAGGCCCAGCCTTCGCCATAGGCGACGTTCCACACCATTTGGCGCGCCAGCGGCAGGCCGGCCTCGCGCGCGGCGCTGCTTTCCAGATGGTGGCCGGGCACAAGCTGATGAAAGGCCAGCACGGCCAGCGAAAAATCTGGCCAGTCTGCCAGCCGCCGGGCATTGATCTCCACGCGCGCCGGGTGGTTCCCGCTGAGCGCGCGGGGAATATAGGCGGCCGGCGGCAGGAAGCCGGCAAATTCCGGCGGCACGGCGCGCAGACCCGCCTTTTCCGCCAGGGGAATATCGAACTGGCCGGACAGGGCCGCTTCGGCCCGGTCTGCATGGGCCAGGACGCGGCCGATCAGGGCGGCATGGCCTTCTTCCGTATCGGGATAAACCTGCTCGGGCTGGGCGGCGAGGAAAGCTAGGCGCTCGCCCACGCTGCCGCCTTCAAGGCCAAGGGCAACCAGCGCGCGATGCGTCTCTGCCAGCAGGGCGTCGACTTCCAGCTTGCCGCGCTCGTGCAGGCCGGCGGCGGAGGCGTCGTCGCCGGTATAGGCCTTGAGGGCGGCGGCGTAATAGGCCGGGCCATCGGGAAGCTGCCAGACGCCGGGTAATTCCGGGGCCGTGTTGGCCAGCGTGCTCACGCTCGCGGCAAAGGCGGCATAGGCAGGGCGCACATTCTCGGTGGCAATCCGGCGCACATCTGCCAGCAGCTGCTGGCGCTCTGCCGGTGTCAGATCAGCAATGCCGGGCAGCAGGTTTTCAAAACTCACCACGGCCGGGCTTGTCTCCGGCGGTGCGGCGGCCCCGGCTGCCGCAAGCGCATACATCCGGCGCAGGATGGGGGCGGGGGGCACTGTTCCGGCGCGGGCATCGGATTCCAGCCGCCGCCGGTCGTCCTCGATGGCATCGGCAAACTGCGCCATCCGGTCGGCATAGGCGCGCGCGTCTGCCGGTGTGCGCAGCGGATGAAAACGCGCCAGAAGGTCAGGCACATCCAGATAGGCGCCGCGCGTATGGTCAGCCACATAGGGGTAGGACGCGCCCAGCGCCGAGGCGCCGTGGCCGGCCATGAACAGGGTTTCAGCGGTTTCATGGGCGGCAATCAGCGTGTCGAGATGGCGGGCCAGGGCGCTGCCGCGCGCCGGGCGCGTGATGCGCACCAGAAGGTCGCGTGTTTCCAGGCGCGAGAGGCGCGCGCGCTCATACGCGGCCTGCGACCGGTCGGTCAGGAAACGGTTATAGGCAAAGCCCGCCTCCGCCTCCGGCAGGCCCAGCCGCGTGGCCAGTTCCGGGTCACGGGTGACTTCGTTCTGGGCAATCGTGGTGAGCGTCCGCTCAATTTCGCGGGCGACGCGCCGGGGGGTGCCTTCGGGGTCTGCGCGCGGGGTGCACGCAGCCGGCAGCACGGCAAGAAGAAGGGCTGTGCAAAGCCCAGCCGGCAAAAGGCGCGCTGTTCTGCGTCCGCTTAAGGCTTGCATGACACTTATATTACTCGGGTTTCACTGTAATTGAGCTTGTTTCGGGTGTTGTGGCCATAGTTTATTTCCGTTACTTCTCCGGCAAAGTTCCGAGGAGCCACGCAACGTGACAACGCCCATTCCGACTGGCGGTTCAGCCGCACTTTCCGGCCAAGTTCTGTTCTACAAGAATCCGCAGCCGCTTTCTGCTGAAGATCATGGCGGTCTTGGCGTGAAACAGATCCCGCAGCCTTTCGCGTTCCTCCGCGAAGCGCACGCCGTTCCGGTCACCGTGACCGAGTTTGGCGTGTCGGCGGCCTCCTACCCGATCATCTTCGTGGGCGAGGAGCGCACCCCGGTCGCCGTGATGGGCGTTCGCCAGGGCGAGAACCTCTATGTCGACAGCAACGGCCTGGTGCTGGAAGATCATTACATTCCGGCCTTCGTGCGCCGCTATCCGTTCGTCTTCGCCACCGATGAAGGCTCTGACCGTCTTCTCCTCTGCGTGGACCGGTCTGCGCCGATGGTGTCCAACCAGCCCGAAGTGCCCTTCTTCCAGAACGGCCAGCCGACCCAGTTCACCAATGACGCCATCGAGTTCTGCAAGGAATTCGAGCGTCAGCGCCGCGCCACGGTCGATTTCGTGAAAATCCTCCGCGACATGGATCTCTTCGAGCAGAAGACGGTGACCTTCCAGCCGCGCGACCAGCAGGGCAACAATACCGGCCCTGCCCAGAAGGTTGCCGACTATTGGGCTATCTCCGAGGAGCGCCTCAATGCGCTTTCACCGGAGAAATTCCTGGAGCTGCGCAACAATGGCGCGCTCGGCGCCTGCTATGCGCATCTCGTGTCGCTGCTGAACTGGTCGAAAGTGGTCAATCGCGCTGTCCGCGCCGTGCCCCAGCAGGCCGAAGCGGTCTCCTAGAGACCCATCTTCATCGTGATTTCCGGAAACGGCCCTCCCGCCTCGGGAAGGGCCGTTTCTTTTTTGACGCAGGCCCCGGCATCACGAACCGGCGAGCAGGGCTTTCCCCGGCCGGACGCCCGGCGCATATGTCATCCAATCGATATTATGGACGGAGCTGCTGTAGATGACAGGGTTTATCCGGCGTTTTGCCTTTGCCGCGCTTGGCCTTTCGCTCATGGCCGGGCTGGCCCATGCGCAGATGGACGAGCGCCGGGCCGAGGCGGAGCTGATCGCAGACCGTGTCAGCGTTGCGCCGGGCGACACCTTCTATGCGGCGCTGCGGATGCAGATGGATGATGGCTGGCATATCTACTGGCGCAATGCCGGGGATGCCGGCCTGCCGCCGCAGCTGATCCTGAAAGACGCCACCAGCCTGCCCGAAGAGGCTGTGGGCGGGTTCCTCTGGCCGCTGCCCCACCTGATCCCCGTCGTTGAAGGCGAGATCATGGATTATGGCTATGATGACGAGGTTGTCTTTGCCTTTCCCGTGACGGTGCCGCAGGATGCGAGCGGGGAGATGAAGATCGTTGCCGAGGCTGACTACCTCATCTGCGAGTCCATCTGCATTCCGGAGACGGCCGACGTGTCGCTGACCCTGCCGGTGGGCGCCCCCGTGGAGAATGCAGAGGCCGGCGCGAAGATCGGCGAATGGATTGCCCGCGTGCCGACGGCTTTTCCGGGCGAGGTGCGGATTGACGACACGGGCGCGCCCTGGACGCTGTCGCTGCGCCAGGAAGGCGGCTTCCCGGAAGACGCGCATATCCGTTTCTTCCCTTTCAATCACGAGATCAGCCATCCGGCGGCCCAGCCCCAGCGTGCGGGCTCCGAAGGCGCCAGCCTGTCGCTGACGCCTGATCGCGCAGGCAGCATATCAGACACGCTTGACGGCGTGATCCGCATAGATGCGCCCGGCGCAGAGCCTGTCGGCTATGAGATCTCTGCCGCCCGCGGGGAGGTATTTGCAGGCACCGCTGACCGCGAGGTGCAGGCCGTGATGCCGGGCAAGGGGCTTGGTTCCGCCGCCGGGGAGGCTGCGCCGCTTGGCCTTGAGCGGATTGCGACCCTGGCCTTCTTCGCCCTGATCGGCGGCATTATCCTCAATCTCATGCCCTGCGTGCTGCCGGTCCTCTCCATGAAGGCGCTCGGCATGGTGCAGGCAGCGGCCTCGGGCCATGCCGGGGAGCTTAAATCCCATGGCCTCTGGTATACCGGCGGCGTGCTGATCTCCTTCCTGGCGCTGGCGGGCGCGCTGCTGCTGGTGCGGCAGGCGACCGGCTCGGCGACGCTGGGCTTCCAGCTGCAACACGCGCCCACCGTGGCCATCCTTGCCCTGGTGATGTTTGCCGTTGGCCTCTGGCTGATGGGCTTTTTTGAACTCGGCAGCTCCGTGCAGAACCTTGGCGGCAGCCTTGCCAATCGCGGCGGGGCGGCAGGCGCCTTTTTTACTGGTGTTCTCGCCGCCGTGGTCGGCGCGCCCTGTGTCGGCCCGTTTCTGGGCGCCGCGCTTGGCGCCGTGATCGGCCAGCCGGCCCCGGCGGTGATCGCTGTCTTCCTGGCCATGGGCTTTGGCATGGCGTTGCCCTTCCTGATCCTCAGCTTTGTGCCGGGGCTGCACCGGCTGTTGCCCAAGCCCGGCAAGTGGATGGACACGCTGAAACAGGCCTTTGCCTTTCCGATGTTCCTCACCGCCGCCTGGCTGCTCTCGGTGGTCGCCGGGCTGGCCGGGGCAGGGGCAGCGGGCTGGACCCTGGCCGGGGCAACGGCGCTGGTTTTTGCCATCTGGCTGGGGCGTCAGGGCGGGGGCCTGCGCAAGGGCGTCGCCGCGCTCGCGCTGGCCGGGGCATTCGTCTATCCCGCCATGCAGGCCAATGTGCCGGCCGCTTCAGTAACCGGCAGCAGTGAGGCCGCCTTCAGCGGCAGCTATGGCGAAGCCGCCTGGAGTCCAGAAACCGTTGAGGCAATGCTGGCGGAAGGCCGCCCCGTCTTCGTGGATTTCACCGCCAGCTGGTGCGCCAGCTGCCAGGTCAACAAGCTGACCACGCTGAAAACACGCAAGGTGCAGGAGGCGTTCAAGGCGGCGAACGTGGCGTTCCTGGTGGGCGATTTCACCCAGAAAGACCCGATGATTGCCGAGGAATTGAGGCTGCGGGAGCGCGCGGGGGTGCCGATGTATCTCTGGTATCCCGCCGGGGCGAGCGAGCCGCAGATCCTGCCCGAGATTCTCAATCAAGAACTTGTCATTGGACTTGTCGAAGGATGACAAGGCTATAATTCGGCTACATGTGATTATTCGAGACAGGAGACGACGATGATACTTTCCCGCCGCCACTTGAGCCTCGCCGCTGGCATGGCCGCTGCGGTTGCCCTCACCGCCGGAGCGCTGATTGCCTCGACAGCCGAAGCCGCCCCCAGCGCGGATGTGGGCAGCTCCGCCCCGGCCTTCACCGGCACCACCTCCGGCGGCGAAACCGTCTCGCTGGCAGACTTTGCCGGCAAGACCGTCGTGCTCGAATGGACCAATGATGGCTGCCCCTTCGTGAAGAAGCATTACGCCACCCCGCCCGCAAACATGCAGTCGCTGCAGGCTTCGGCCGCCGCCGATGATATCGTCTGGCTGACGGTGATCTCTTCCCGGCCCGGCTCGCAGGGCCATGTCTCGCCGGAGCAGGCGAATGAGCTGACCAGTTCGCGCGGGGCCGCCCCGGAACATGTGATCCTGGACGAGAGCGGCGATATCGGCCGTCTCTATGGCGCCAAGACCACGCCGCACATGTATATCGTCACGCCTGAGGGCAAGCTCGTCTATGACGGCGCGATCGACTCGATCCCCTCGGCAAGGGTCGATGACATTGCCAAGGCTGACAATTACGTCACCGCAGCGCTGGCCGATCTTGGCGCGGGCAAGCCTGTCGCCACGCCGACCACCAAGCCCTATGGCTGCGCCGTCAAATACTGACCGGCAGCGCCATCGAAGCTGAGAAGGGCCGGCGGGGAAACCTGCCGGCCTTTTCCGTTTGGCCTCTGACGTGGCGAAAGGGTTGCCGCCTGCCGGATATGGCTCCAAAACCTGACGGCTGGAGGAGGCGCCGATGACCCGAGACAAGAACCCCATCGTCAGGGACCAGCCTGCGGAGATGCCGTCGGAAGGCGGGCCGCTGGCCGAATATGGCGGCGCGCTGCCACCGGCCCCGGCCTGGTTCCGCGAAGCCGTCGCGGTACCGTACGAGACGGGCAAGGTCAGGGTGAAGGGCGCCGAAGTCACCTTCCAGCGCTGGGGCAAGCGCGGGGCGCCGGGGCTATTGTTCGTGCACGGAAATGGCGCCCATGCTCATTGGTGGGATTTCGTCGCGCCGTATTTCGCCGGGCATTACAATGTCGCTGCACTGACATTCTCCGGCATGGGCGACAGCGCGTGGCGGGAAGCCTATGACATGGACACTTTCTCCGAAGAGGAAGTGGCCGTGGCCGAGGCGGCCGGCCTGTTCGATGCGCCCAGGAAGCCGGTCATCATCGCCCATTCCTTCGGCGGCTTCGTCACCCTGGTAACCGGCGCAAAGCATGGCAGCCGGTTTGAGGGGATGGTGATCGTCGACAGCCCGGTCAATCCGCCGGAACGCCCGCGGGGCGGGCCCTCCCGCGCCAGCCGTCCGCATAAGGTCTATCCCGATCTTGCTGCCGCGCTCGCCCGGTTCCGCCTTGCGCCGCCACAGCTCTGCGAGAACCATTATGCGATGGATTATATCGCCCGCTGGAGCCTGAAACGCGCCGAGGGCGGCTGGACCTGGAAATTCGATCCGATGATCTGGACCCGGTTTGAACCGGGGCTGGACCCGGCCGAGATGCTGAAGGCCGCCCAGTGCCGCATCGCCATCATCCGGGGCGAGGAAAGCGCGCTGATGCCGGATGATGTGGGCGATTATATGCGCGGCCTTCTGGGCCATCAGGTGCCGTTCGTGTCGGTGCCCCATGCGCGGCATCATGTGATGCTGGACCAGCCGATCGCGTTCATCTCCACCCTGCGGATGCTGCTGGCCGAATGGGATCATTCCGATCCGCACCGCAGCGTGGACGGGCAGGGGGCGGGCGTCTGAGGCTCTCCGGCCTGTCTGTCTTGATCGTTTAACTTGATCGCCCGGCATCAGAGGCTAAGGCTTGCCGCCGCAACGCTTGGGAGACGGGGACGATGCCAAAAGCGACACTGGACGAGACAACGCATTATTCGGGCGCAGAGGCTTTCATCGAGCGCTCTGCCGTGCGCAGCACGATCATGACGCTGATCGTCCTCAACGCGATTGTGCTGGGTGTGCTTACCTATTCAGAGGACTTGCCGGGCTGGCTCGTCGCGGGGCTCAATTTCTTCGATACGGTGGTCACGCTGATCTTCGTGGCGGAGATCCTGTTCAAGCTGTTCGTCTACCGGCTGCAATTCTTCAAGCTCGGCTGGAACTGGTTTGATTTCATCGTGGTGGGTGTATCGCTGATCCCTGGCGGATCGGCCTTCACGGTGCTGCGCGCCTTGCGGGTGCTGCGCCTGTTGCGGCTACTGCATTTCATCCCGACCATGAAACGCATCACCGAAGCGCTGCTGACGGCGCTTCCCGGCATGGGCGCCATCCTCGCGATCCTGGGCCTTGTGTTTTACGTCAGCGTGGTGATGGCGACCTATCTGTTCAGCGGATCGCAGAACACCGAGAATTTCAGCACATTGACGGCCTCGTCGCTGACCATGTTCGAAGTGCTCACCATGGAAGGCTGGAACGGCCATATGCGCGATCTGCTGGATGAATATCCGTGGGCCTGGGCGTTCTTCATTCCGTTCATCCTGTTCACCGTCTGGGCGATCCTCAACCTTTTCACCGCGGTGATCGTCGATTCGCTGCAGGAAGGCGCCATCGAGAAAGTTCTCGATGCGGAGGGGAAGATCAGCGACGAGCTTGAAGCGCAGGAAACCCTGGAGGCCAGGCGCCACCGGGAACTGCTGAAACTGATCGCAGACCTGCGGGCTGAGGTGCAGGAACTGAAGACTTCGAAAGGCGATGCGGGCTGATCAGCCCGCGAAGGCCTTCTCGATGACGAATTCGGCCGGGGCTGCGTTGGAGCCCTCGGTGAGCCCGGCCTTCAGCATCAGGGTCTTCACGTCCTGGATC
Source organism: Hyphomonas sp. NPDC076881 (assembly GCF_050269995.1). NCBI lineage: Bacteria > Pseudomonadati > Pseudomonadota > Alphaproteobacteria > Hyphomonadales > Hyphomonadaceae > Hyphomonas > Hyphomonas sp. NPDC076881. The sequence continues at coordinate 70,309 of NZ_JBNNJJ010000006.1, forward strand.
ATTTCCATCGAGCCGCAGATCATCGCCCGGTCGGTCGCCGGGTCCAGCGGCGGCACGCCGAGATCGGCAAACAGCTTGCCATTCTCGATCAGCGTGGTGATCCGGCCCATATGCTCATGATGCTGGCGCGTGGTGGAGGTGTAGAGCTTCAGCTTGCCGCCCACCATCTCGCCCACCAGAGGATCGGCGCTCAGGCTGTCGATCAGCGTGCGGGAATATATCAGCTCATTCACATCCCGGCAGGTATGGGTGACGATCACTTCCTCATACCGCTCATAAGTGTCGGGATCACGCACCAGGCTGGCGAAGGGGGCAAAGCCCGTGCCGGTGGAGAACATGTAGAGCCGCTTGCCCGGCGTGAGGGCATCGAGCACCAGCGTGCCGGTCGGCTTGCGGCCGAGCAGAACCTTGTCGCCCGGCTGGATTTTCTGCAGGCGCGAGGTCAGCGGGCCATCGGGCACCTTGATGGAGTAGAACTCCAATTCCTCATCCCAGGCGGGCGAGGCAATGGAATAGGCGCGCAGCAGCGGTTTGCCGTCTTCCTTGGGCAGGCCGATCATCACGAATTCGCCCGAGCGGAAACGGAAACTCTGCGGGCGGGTCAGCCGGAAGCGGAACAGCCGGTCAGTATAATGCTCCACCGAGAGAACCGTTTCCTCGGTCGGGCCGTTCGGATTGGCTTTGACAGGCGCTGCCTGGCCTGCGGATGCATCGGCGCTCATGCCCCAAGATCTCCATTGTCTCTTGTTCGGGCGTCAGTTGACGCGGGCGCGGGGCAAATGCAATGCGTCAGATGAACGGTTTAGTTTTGCTCAACCTTCGGCGCCGGCCCAATTCATGCGCGGATCGCTGAAACTGTAGCCCCCATCGAGTTCATAGACGTTCTGATAGCCATAGCCGTAAAGGTTCACATAGGTCGCAATATTGAGCGCCAATGGCGCCCGTTTGAGCATCACGGGGGCCACATTGTCGGTGAAGTTGTTGTTGCAGTAGATCAGGATGCGGCGGTCCTTGCTGCCGATGACTTTGGCCAGCTTCTCCTCGGTGAAGTCGGCAAAGTTGAGGTTTACGGCCCCTTCGATATGGCCGAGGGCAAAGGCTTCCGCGCTGCGGGCATCGATCACCAGCGTGCCGGGTTCGGCGCGCATGTCGTTGAATGTCTCAATCTGAACCAGCCGGGCCTGGCGATGGGGCGCCGCTTCGGCGGTCAGGGCCTGAAAGCCGGCATAGTCGATCTGGCCGGGGGCTTCCTGCGCGTCTGCCATCATGCCGAGAAAGATGAAGCCGCCGCTCAGCAGCAACGCGGCTGCCAGCGTGGGCACGTGAATGCGGGCAGGTTGTGTCGGCATGGCAACCCCTCCTTTTCGTCAGGCGCGATAGACAGCATGCGCGCTGCTCGCGGCTGAAATATGTGTGGGCCGGGGCAAATCTTGCGAATTTTGTGCCGGTTTGCAGGCGGGACGCTGCTCAGCTTTCGGGCGTGCGGCCCATCCGCTCTTCCCAATGGCGGCGGCAGACGGAGAGATAGGTGGCCTTGCCGATGGAAATCTGCTCGCCTTCGGTCAGGGCCTTGCCGTCCGGGCCGAGGCGCACCACCATCGTGGCCTTGCGGCCGCATTCACAGATGGTGCGCACTTCGCGCAGCTCGTCGGCAATGGCCAGCAGGGCGGCGGAGCCCTCGAACAGCTCGCCCCGGAAGTCTGTGCGCAGACCATAGGTCAGCACCGGTACGCCGAAATGATCGGCCACCCGCGCCAGCTGCCACACCTGGTCCCGCGTCAGGAACTGCGCCTCGTCCACGAACACCGCATCAATCGGGTGAACATTCTTCCGCTCCCGGATCAAGCTGAAAAGATGCGTATCCGCAGTGTAGAGAGTGGCTTCGGCCGAGATGCCGATCCGTGAGCTGATATGGCCGTCATCGGCGTCCCGGTAGAGCGCTGATGTCATCAGCAGAACCTCCATCCCCCGCTCGCGGTAGTTATACGCCGCTTGCAGGAGGATGGTGGATTTGCCGGCATTCATGGCGGCGTAGGAAAAGTAGAGTTTCGCCATGGCAGGTCTGCAGGTCCCTGGATCAGCGCAGCGACAGGGCGACGCCTTCGCGGCGGGGGTCTGCCCCGCCCTCAAGGCCCTTGTCGCGCACGACGATCAGGTGAAGGCCGGAGTTTTCGCCGGTGCGTTCTTCCACCGTATACCCCATGGTGCGCAGGGCTTCAGCCGCTTCCGGGCCGCCTTCAATGTCCACCTCGACGGCCACCGTATCCCCGCGCGCGATGATGTTGGGCAGGGCGGCGGCTTCCTGGGCGGTCTTGCCCCAGTCCAGCACGCCCACCAGGGTCTTGGACACATAGGCGATGATCGAATTGCCGCCCGGCGAACCGGTCACCATGAAGAGGTCGCCGCCCTCATCGAAGACGAGGGTAGGGGACATGGAAGACCGCGGACGTTTTCCGGCGGCGACGGCATTGGCAACCGGCTTGCCCCCTTTTTCCGGGATCAGCGAGAAATCGGTCAGCTCATTGTTCAGCAGGAAACCGCCCGCCATGCGGGAGGAGCCGAAAGCGGCTTCGACCGTGGCGGTCATCGAGACGGCATTGCCTTCAAGGTCGATGATCGAGATATGCGTCGTGCCGGCGCCGGGGGTGGTGGGGTCTTCCCCCCACATCGGGCGCAGCGGCTCTCCGCCCAGCACGACACCCGGATCGCCGGGGAAGGATTTTGCGTCCGGCGCAAAGGCTTCCTTGGCGCGCGCCTTGATATAGGCCGGGTTGATCAGGTCTTCGGTGGGCACGGGCACATGGTCGGCATCGGCCACATAATGGTCGCGGTCGGCATAGCCCAGGCGCTGGGCGTCCACGAAGGCCTTGAGGAACAGGCTCTCATCGGCATTCACGGTCGCAGCGGGCTTGAGATATTCGTAGAGGCCCAGGATCAGGTTCTGGGCAACGCCGCCCGAACTCGGCGGGGGCGCCGAGCAGATCTTGTAGCCCGACTGCAACGTTCCGCACACGGCCGAGCGAACCTTCACTTCGTAATTGGCAAGGTCTTCCAGCGTCATGTCGCCGCCATCGGGGCCTTCATTGACGGCAGCGACGATCTCGGAGGCGAGCGCGCCGCGATAGAAGGCGTCCGGGCCTTCATTGGCCACGGCGGCGAGGGTTGCCGCATAGGCCGCGTTGGTGCGGCGGAAGCCTGCGGGCAGCGGCTGGCCATCGGGATAGAAATAGGCCGCCGTGACCGGATTGTCGTCCAGCCGGATCACCGCGCGCAGGCGCTCGGATGCGATCACCTCAGCCAGGCGCGGGGAAACCTCGAAGCCTTCCTCGGCTAGCTCAATGGCGGGCTGGAACACGCTGGCCCAGCTTGCGCGCCCGGCCGCGTCATGCGCCGTCTTGTAGAGCGCGATCTGGCCCGGCACGCCCACCGAGCGGCCAGACTGCCAGGCGGTGAGGAAATCCATCGGCTTGCCATCCTTGACGAACCAGTCCGGACCGGCAGCGGCAGGCGCTGTCTCGCGGCCATCAAACACGGTGATCTCGTCGCGGGCGCGGTCGTAATAGACCATGAACGCCCCCCCGCCGATGCCGGAGCTTTGCGGCTCCACCAGCCCCAGAACGGCGTGGACAGCAATCGCTGCGTCTATCGCATTGCCGCCTTCGCTCAGCACCCGGATGCCCGCTTCAACCGCCCGCGGATCAGCCGCCGCCACCATCGCGCCCTTGGTCCAGGACACATCGCCCAGCGCCTCGGCATCGCTGCCGGAAGCGGGCGCGACGCTGGACACCGGCGGGGCCTTCGCCGCAGGGGCGCAGGCCCCCAGAAGCAGGGCGGCGGTGAGGGCGGTGAGATGGCGCATAGATCGTCCCTTTCTTGGCGCGGGGCTGCACTCCCTCTAAGAACTGAGGGCGAAGCAGAAACGTAGCAGGGCACATAGCATGGCAAGACCGGGTTTGCGCAACCTCATTACCGATGTTGAAGGCATATCTGTCGGGCAGGCCGAAGATGCGGGGAGTGTCACCGGTGTGTCCGTAATTGTCCCGGATTGTCCGGTTCTTGGCGCCGTCTGTGTCGCCGGGGGCGGGCCGGGGACACGCGAAAGTGACGTATTGGCCCCAGGCCGTCTCGTTTTTGACAGTATCGACGCCATCTGCCTTTCGGGCGGCTCCGCCTTCGGGCTGGCGGCGGCTGATGGCGTGATGGCGGGCCTGAAGGCGCAGGGCAGGGGCTTTGCGCTGGTGCCAAGGCCCGGTGTGCCCGCCACGCCCATCGTGCCCGCCGCCATCCTCTACGACCTCGCCAATGGCGGCAACAAGGACTGGGGCGACGCCGCCCCCTATGCGCGCCTCGGCCGGCAAGCCTTTGACGCGGCAGGGGAACGCTTTGCTCTCGGCCGGGCGGGCGCCGGCTATGGCGCCGCCGCAGGGATGGCGCCGGGCGGCACCGGATCGGCCAGTATCGTCACGCTTGATGGCCTGACGGTGGGCGCGCTGGCCGCGGTCAACAGTTTCGGGTCTGTCCGGATGCCCGGCTCAGATGCCTTCTGGGCCTGGCCCTTTGAAATCTCTGGAGAGTTCGGCGGCGTCCGCCCCGAACCCGGCTTCGCCTTCGACCCGGAAGACTGGGGCGCCGCCAAGGCCAATCCCAATCCCCGCGAGAATACCACCCTGGCCTGCATCGCAATCGACGCGGCCGTCACCCATGACGAACTCCAGCGCATCGCCCAGATGGCCCTTGCCGGCATGGCCCGTTCCATCCGCCCCGTTTTTGCCCCCACAGATGGCGATGTCATCTTCGTGATCTCCACCCGGAAGCGGGAAGCCGGAGGCAGCCGGCCGCTGGCCATCGCCCGTCTTGGCGAACTTGCCGCCAGCACGCTCGCCCGCGCCATCGCTCGTGGTGTATATGAGTCTGAACGGCAGGAGGGACGGCCATGAACAGATATCTCAAACTGGCGGTGGGGACCGCCTTATTCACCACGCTCGCAGGCTGCATGGTCGCCGGGCGCGACGCGGACATCGCTGACTGGCCGGGCATGGCCTCGGTGCAGACCGTGTCGGGCGCCACGATCTATCATGAGTGCGGCGCCACCATGATCTCGCCGGAATGGGCGCTGACGGCGGCCCACTGCGTCGAGAATGTCCGCATCGAAACCAATGGCCGCGCCGCCCAGTATCTGGAGGAAGACAATGGCCAGTTGAGCCGCTTCGGCACGCTGGCCGTGGCCGCAGGACTGGGCGATCTGACGGTCGTGCCGAAGGACACCGTTTTTGCCGTTCGCGAAGTGGTCATTCACCCGGAATACCAGCCTTCAGCGCCAGAGAAGGGCAACGACCTTGCGCTGCTTCGCCTTGCAGGCCGCTGGACGGGGCCCACCATGGCACTCGACGGGCTGACGGGGGCAGCCGGCGACCTGATGCAGCCCTATGCCGACATTGTCGCTGCAGGCTATGGCAAGGTGGGCGAAACGGCGCAGGGGCAGGAGGGCGTCGCCCGTGGCGGCCGGCATGTGCGCGCGCCCTCGCTGATCCTGCAGGAAGGATATGTGCCTGTGGTCGATACCGGGCTCTGCAACAGCCAGATCCGGGACCGTATCAATGAGGCAGGACTTGCGGCCGTCTATCCGGATGTCTCGATTGATCCGGTCACCCAGCTCTGCGCCGGGATTGGCGGCTCCGACGCCTGCCAGGGCGATAGCGGCGGGCCGCTGGTGCTGCGCGGCGCGTCGGGCACGCCGGTTCAGGCCGGGATTGTCAGCTGGGGCATGGGCTGCGCGCGCCCCGAAAGCCCGGGGGTCTATATGCGGGTGGCCGCTTTCGCGCCCTGGGTCAGCGCGGTGACCGGGCTGCCTTTGCCGGCAGAACCATCTGTTTCGCAAGAAGTTTCCGAAGAGGCCGCCGCGGTTCCGGGGCAGGAGGCGCCAGAAGAAACGCCGCCAGCGCCTGCAGAGACGGCGGCAGAAAGCGGGGAAGAAACCCCCACCGGACCGGCCGAGGAAACACCCCCTGAAGAGACTGCACAAGATACCGGCAATTGAGGCTTGCAAGGTCGCAAACCCGCCTGTATGTGTCCCGCTTCTTCAAGTGGCCAAGCACCCGTAGCTCAGCTGGATAGAGCACCAGACTACGAATCTGGGGGTCAGGAGTTCGAATCTCTTCGGGTGCGCCATTTTGTCGACCGCTATGATGGGCGGTCATTTTCCGGGAAATTTCAGGTGATGATGCGGCAGCTTGCGGGCGCGTCGGCGCTCGCGTTCAGCCCCAGGGTGGGAAGGGGTCTTCCAGGCCGGTTCGGGGCTGCAGATTGCCGGCCTTTGAGGTTGCGCCGGGATCTGTGAGGCAGGCGTCGAGCCTTGCGGTGAGGGCGGCCTGGTCCATTCCGATGCCGATCAGCACGATTTCCTGGCGGCGGTCGCCGAAGCGGGCGTCCCAGACGCTTTCAAGATAGCGCAGCGCTTCAGGGCTATCCGGGCGCTGATCTTCGGGTACGGCCGCCCACCAGCGGCCCATCCGCTCATGCCGCACCAGCGCGCCTGCCTGGCTTATCTCCGCCATCCAGTCAGGCCGTGTCGCAAGCCAGAAGAAACCTTTGGCCCGGACCACATTCGGCCAGGGAGAATTCACGAAAGCATGAAACTTTGCCGGGTCAAACGGGCGGCGCGCGCGATAGACAAAGCTTTCGATGCCGTATTCCTCGCTTTCGGGCACATGGTCTGCAAAGCCGTAGAGTTCCTTGGCCCAATGCGGATGCTGGTGTGCCTTTTCAAAATCAAAGCGGCCCGTGCCGAGCACCTCGCCAAGCTCCACATCCGAGAAATCCGTTTCGATGATCCTGGCATCAGTATTCAGGGAGCGGATCAACCGATGGATGATTTCGCGGTCACCGGGCGAAACCAGGCTGACCTTGTTCATGATGATGACATCGGCAAATTCGATCTGGTCCACCAGAAGCTGGACCAGGGGGCGCTCGTCCTCTTCTCCGAGGCTTTCGCCGCGGTCTGCCAGAAAATCCGTACTCGAATAATCACTGAGAATATTGACCGCATCGACGACCGTGACCATCGTATCGATCTGGGCGATATCTCCGAGCGAATAGCCCGCCTCATCCCGGAAATCGAAGGTGGCGGCGACCGGCAGGGGCTCTGAAATGCCGGTGGATTCGATCAGCAGGTAATCAAAGCGCCCTTCCTCCGCGAGGCGCGCGACCTCCTTCAGAAGATCTTCGCGCAGCGTGCAGCAGATGCAGCCATTGGACATCTCCACCAGCGCCTCTTCCGTGCGGGAGAGCCCGGCGCCGTTCTGCCGCACGAGTTCCGCGTCAATGTTCACCTCGCTCATGTCGTTGACGATGACCGCCACGCGGCGGCCTTCGCGGTTGTTGAGGATGTGATTGAGCAGCGTGGTCTTCCCGGCGCCCAGAAAGCCGGAAAGCACGGTGACGGGGAGTTTGGCGGTCTGTGTCATGGCGGTCTCGACAGGTTTCGGAATGTAATGTTATTACATAATTATAACTCGAGAGGACGCAAGATGAGTTTGCTGCAGGATCTGGCGGAAAAAGAGGGGAAGCAGGGGCGCGCCGCAGAGCCGGTCGTCCGCTGCCACAGTCTTGAAGCGCTGGTGGAGGCGGGCCTGGGGGATGTGGCCGAACTCGCCCTCTGGCCGCGTCAGCCTTCGCCCGGTCTTGTGGCGGCGTTTGAGGCGCTGGACTGTTCCAGTTTCGAAGACCTTCGCTTCACAGGCCATCCGGAAAATGTGCTGCAGCGCGCCGTGGCCTGGCTCACGCAATCCAACTGGCCGGCATGGGTGCGCCAAACGCTTCTCGGGGATGTTCAGGCGGCATTTGCCTGCATCGGGGATATCGAGGCCGGCTGCACCTTCAGGCTTGAATATGTGACCGATGATGCCTGCCGGAAGTTTCACAAGGACGATACCGATTTTCGTCTGATCACGACCTATTTCGGGCGCGGCACGCAATGGCGCGTGGAAAGGGCGGGGGAGGAGCCTGGCCCCATCCATGAAATGAAGCCGCATGAAACGGCCATGCTCCTCGGCCAGCGCTGCAGCCTGGAAAACTGCGTGCTGCACAGGTCTCCGCCGATTGAAGGCAGCGGGCAGGCGCGCTTGGTCCTGGTGCTGGATTTCGAGCGGCCAGGCTATTGCTGATCCGGCCGCAAACGGGCGCGCCGTCCTGTCCTAGATCAGTATAGGGATTATGCCTCCTGGCCTGCCCGCGAGGGCGCAAGGGGGTGTTGAATGTGCGGGTTGGGTATCGCGCCCGTATACAAAATACCCTTCGAAATTAACCTACTAGTGCATTAAGAAGTCGCCAGTTTATCTGAAACTTCACGCTTGAAATGTACCGCCTGATAACTGTTTTGAATATCAGACGGACCCAGCAATGGCGCATGGCGATACATCCTGGCCATCAGGCCTGCCGGCTTCCCGGTTCGCGCCCCTGCGCACCGTAAGCGGTCTGATCGCGCTTGGGCTGATCGCGGTTATCGCTGCGGCGCCTGTGCCCGATGCGGTTCAGGTCCAGCTGTGCGTGGCGACGATCGCCACCTATTTCCTGATGGGGTGGCTGCGCCCGACGGGCGGCCCTTTCCGCGTGTTCGTGGCGCTGCTCATCATCTTCACCAGCACGCGCTACATGATCTGGCGCGTGACCGAGACGATGCCCACCGACTCGGCGCTGTCGATCACCGGCGGAATATTTCTGCTGGGGGCGGAGAGTTATGGCTATGTGCTGCTTCTGCTCTCCACCTTCCTTTCCGTCGACGTCTACAAGCGCGCGCCACGCCCTGCGCCGGTGTCGGCAAAGCGCTCGCCCACCGTCGATATTCTGGTTCCAAGCTATAATGAGCCCGATGAGCTGCTCGAGGTCACGCTGACAGCGGCGCTCAATGTCAGCTATCCGGCGGGCCGGATGAGGGTTTACCTTCTGGATGATGGCGGCACGCTCGCCAAGCGGACACAGGCCGATCCGGTCAAGGCAGCAGAGGCCGAGGCGCGGCATGAGCGGCTGAAAGCCATGTGCGACCGTCTCGGGGCGCACTATCTGACCCGCGAGAAGAACGAACACGCCAAGGCGGGAAACATCAACGCGGCCCTGAAGGAGACCAGCGGCGATCTCGTTCTGATCCTGGATGCCGACCATGTGCCGGCCGCCGACATCCTTGTGCGGACGGTTGGGTATTTTGTGGATGATCCCAAAGTCTTCCTGGTCCAGACCCCGCACTTCTTTCTCAATCCCGATCCGCTGGAGAGAAATCTCGGCACATTCCGCGAGATGCCGAGCGAGAACGAGATGTTCTATTCGGTCATCCAGAGAGGCCTGGACGGGCTGAACGCCTCCTTCTTCTGTGGTTCCGCCGCCGTGCTGCGGCGCGAGCATATCATGGAGATCGGCGGGATTCAGGGTGATACGATCACGGAAGATGCCGAAACGGCGCTCGAGCTTCACGCGCGCGGATATCGCAGCGTGTATGTTGACCGGCCCATGGTTGCGGGGCTTTCGCCGGAAACCTTCTCCGGCTTCATAACCCAGCGGATGCGCTGGACCCAGGGGATGATCCAGATCTTCCTCCTGAAAAACCCGCTGCTGAAGCGCGGGCTCTCCCTGTCCCAGCGCATCGGCTATCTCAATTCCTGCTTCTACTGGTTCTTTCCGCTCGCCCGCCTGACATTCATCCTGGCCCCGCTGCTGTATCTTCTGCTCGGCATACAGGTCTATGTCGGGGATTTCAGCGACTTCCTGATGTACGGCCTTCCGCACATTGTCGGCGCGCTGATGCTTTCCTCGATCCTCTACGGCCATACACGGTGGGCTTTTGCGTCTGAACTCTATGAAGTGGTTCAGTCCATCCATTGCAGCGGCGCGATCCTCCAGGTTCTGCGCAATCCCCGCGCCCCCAGCTTTGCGGTGACGCCAAAGGGGGAGAATCTCAGCGAGAATTTCGTCTCGCCTCTGGCGCGCCCGTTCTATGTTCTGATTGCGCTGGTCGGGTTGGGGCAGGTGGTCGGCCTGGTGCGCCTCTTCAATGATTCCGTCGGCGCCGGCGTCATCACCGTGCTGCTGCTCTGGAACACGTTCCATCTGCTCCTGCTCATCTCCGCGCTGGGCGTTCTCTATGAACGGTCACAGCAGCGCGCCTTTCCGCGTTTTGAAGTCAGCCGCCCTGTTCTGCTGGGGCATGCAGGCACAGAGATTCAGGCCCAGATGTCAGATGTCTCGATCACGGGCATGGGCTGTCTTGTTCCGCCCGGTTCGCCGCACCGGTTTGCGGAAGGCGAAACACTGACCATCGATGCGCGCGAACTGGGAGCGACCCAGGCGTCCCTTTTGTCCCTCAAGGTGCTTTCGGTGTTCGACACGCCGGAGGGGCAGAAGCTCGGCTTCAGCTTCATCATCGAAACCCGGGAGCAATGGGCCGCAGTCGTGACGCTGATGTATGCGCGCAGCGAAAACTGGAAGCAGTTCCGCGATGCCCGCGCCAATGCCGAACATATGGGCGCCAAGATTGCCCGCCTCATCCGCTCCAGCCTTTCGTAAGCGCTGGGCCACATTCGCGCCGTTACACGGGAAGTACGTTCATGAAATCCCTGCTTCGTCCTGCGGTTCTCGCGGCCGCCCTGTCCGTCTGTCTCATGCCTGGCGTCCCTGCCATTGCGCAGGAAGCGGCCAGCCGTGAGGCAACACTCGATATCTACGCCCGCTACCGGGACAATCCCCAGATAACGACCGAGCGCCTTGAAAATGGCCTCTGGCGCACGCGCATTCCGCTTGCTTCGCTGCGCAGCGCGCAGGGCGCGATCCATCTTGATGGGGCAAGCGCCCGGGAAATGATCTCCTTTGCCATCGCTCCGCAGGCAGACGTAAAGGATGCCCGTGTGCTGCTGCGTCATGTCAGCGGCCGCGCGCAGGAGGGGCTGAAGCCGCAATTGCGTCTCGGCATGAATGGCCAGTTCATCGGCCAGCTCGACGGGGTGACCGAAAGAGCTGCGGCGATCAACGAGATCGTGCTGGATCCGGCAATGGTCCAGCATGGATACAATACGCTGAGCATCGATGCGGTCCAGCGGTATACACTTGACTGTCAGGATGCGGATGCTGCAGAGCTGTGGACCGAAGTGGATACGTCCCGCTCCTATATCGAGATCACCTATGCGCGCCGCGCGCTCAACGCAACGCTGGCAGATCTCGGCGCGCTTCTCTCTGCGGGGATTGGCGGTGTCGAGGAACTCGGCATCCTGGCCGGCGCGCCAGACGCCCAGACCCTGCGTTGGGGCGCCCTTGCCTCTCAGGCGGTCGGCAACCGGCTCGGCTACCGGCTGCCGAAGATAACGATGCTCTCTGCCCTGGATGCGGGGCCGGAGGGGGAAGGGCGCGATATCATTGCGATCGGAACCCCGGCGCAGCTTGCCGGCCTTGCGCCTGCGGGCCTGGCAAACCTCAAGGAAAACGAATCCTGGCTTTCCATCGGCCCGTCCCCGAACGACCCGTCGCATTTCCTGATCATCGCGGCAGGTCACACGCCCGAAGCGATTGAAGGCGCGCTGCGCACGCTGGCATCTGAAGGCTTCCCGCTTTCGGCGGCGCCCTCCGCTGTCATCGGCGCTGGCGAGGTTCCAGCCGCCATTATCGGCAGCAAACGCCAGCCGCTCCGGGCCGATGCGAAATATGTGTTCCGGGATCTTGGCCTGGAGGGAGCCTCGGTGCTCGGGCAGGAACGCGGCCGCGCCCAGCTCTCCTTCGCCTTGCCGGCAGATATCCGCTTCCACGACAAGGATGAGGCGGTGCTGGCGCTGGATTTTGCCTATGGCGCCGGTCTCGATGGCCGGTCGGTTGTCAATATTCTCGTCAATGGCGCCTTTGAGCGGGCAGTGCGGCTGACAAATCCCGCCGGTGAAGTCGTTCCGGCCTATGAGGTTGCCGTTCCCGCCCGCTCCCTTCGGCCGGGTTGGAATAGCATCGGCTTCCAGATTGAACTCTCTTCGCCAGCCGAAGGGGCCTGCGCCGCCCGCAATGCGCGCAATCTTGCCTTCACCCTGAAAGGCACATCGACCGTCACTCTTCCGCCGGCGGGATATTTCGCGGAACTGCCCAATCTCGCGCTGCTTCAGGAGACAGGCTATCCGTTTACGGGGCTGGAGGCGGCGCCGATGGAAATCCGCGCGGCTGATGCGTCTGCGGAAACCGTCGCCAGCGTCTGGACGCTTGCTGCCCGGCTCGGCCAGATAAACGGGACCGTCTTTACAGACGCAAATTTCGGAATTGGTCTCGATCTTCCCGACGCCAACACGCTTCTCGTCGGCACGCGCCCGGCGCTCGGGGGTTTCCTGCCCTTGCAGAAGCTGATGCTGCCGCAGGCGAGCGGTTTCAGCCGGGAACTCAGCCTGGTTGATCTTGGCGATAACGGCCTCCTCGTCGAGGGCGAATCGCCCAGCCACAAGGGCCGCCTGGTCATGCTGGTGACAGCCGAGACAGATGCGCAGCTCCTCTCATCGGTTCGCGCGCTGGTGCAGCCCGGCCATTGGAGCCAGATCAAGGGCGGCGCCGCCGTATGGCGCGAAAACGCTGCCACCATCGTTTCCGCAGATGCCGATACGACATTTGTAATTGGCGACAAGGCAGCGCGCGAAGCTGCCCGCGCTTCCAGCGCCGGGTCATCCTGGCGATGGATCGCTTCCATTGCGGCAATCCTGTTTGCCATGGCGGCCGGCCTCGCCCTGATCGCGCGCTACATGCGCAGACGGATCAACGGAAAATGAGGCTGCTTGCCCCCCTTCTGCATGCGGCCGCTGCCGGCGCGAGCCTCTTGCTCGTGTCCGGGCAGGGCGCGCAGGCCGCGCCCGATACCGGGCGGGAAGGGGTCTTCCCCATCGGTATCCCGGTTGCGGATATTTCTGAGCCTGCTCCGGCGGAAGCGGCGCCGCCGCCAGGCCCGGCGCAGGGGGATGTTCAGTCCGTCTGGGCGCTCGGCGCGCAAGGGCGCTGGCAGGAAGCCGCCGCGCGCCTGCGCGCGCTGGAACGGCGTCATGCCGGGTGGCAGGCGCCAGCGGATATTCTGGCCTATGTCGCCAATGGCCAGCGCGAATATGCAGTGCGGGAAGCTCTGGCGTCGGAAGACTGGGCGCGGGTTTTGAGCCTTCTGCCAGCCCCGGCGGCAGATAGGTGTGAGCGCTCCTTCGATCTATGGGCCCGCGCGGATGCGGTGGAAGGTCTCGGGCATCAAGATGGTCTGCGGGATTTCTATGTCCGGGCTCTGACGACCTGCGATACTCCCGGACTCGTCGCAGCGCTCGTCTCCCGCGCTTCCGGTACGCTGGATAGCGAAGGCATATCCTCCCTCGTCCGTATGCCCGCACTGGCCAGCAGCGAACATCCGGAAATCGCGCGCGCCTATGCAGAGCTTGTCCGGGCAGATACCTGGCTGAGATTTCAGGCCGCCCAATCCGCCGGAGATATTGAGGCGGCAGGCGCCCTCGCGGGCGCGTCCGGGTATGCGCCGCTTCTGGCGCAGGCCGGGTGGATGTTTCTTGAACCAGAGCCTGCCCGCGCCGCAGGTTTCTTCAGGGATGCCCTGGCGCGGGGCGCTGAAGCCGATGCGCGCCGGGGCCTGGTATTGGCCGCGCTGGCGGCGGGAGACCATGCAGGCGCGCGCAGCGCCATCGCTGAAACACCCAGCGCGGAGGGGTTCGACGGCCTCCTGGCGCGGGTTGACCTTGATGAGGCGCGCAGGCTGCGCCAGCAGGGAAACTGGTTGCGCGCCGCAGAGTTGGCTGGCCAGTCTGCGCGGCTTGATCCTGCGCTGGCGGGCGAGGCTCAGCTGATCGCTGGCGGCGCTCTGCTGGATGCCTCCGCCAAGGCTTATGATCTGGGCGACCTCAAAACGGCAGGCGCGCTTGCCCGGAAAGCCGCTGCCTATCCGCCCGTTCAACGGGCCGCGCAGATGCGCAGCGCCTGGGTGGACCTCCAGTCAGGGGACGCAGAGCTGGCGGCCGCGACGTTCAGCCGGCTCTATCTCGCCGCGCCCGATGATGAGTCTGCGGAAGGGTTTGCCCTTGCGGCCCAGAAGGCGGGCAAGCTGGTGTCCGCCGCCGCCATCGCGAGGGCCGCCGGCGGCCCGCTGGGCGCAAAGGTCCAGGCGCAATATGCCTCCGCGGCCTTCTATCAGGGCGACTATCTGACAGCCCGCGCCCTGGCGCCCGATACATATGACGCGCTCGAGGGTGTTGATCACACGCTCTACCGGCAGACGCTCTCCCTGCGCCAGCAGGATGGCGCGCGCGGCGAAAACAGAATGACGGGCTATGCCTCCACCACCTCCATGGAGGTCGTGCGCGGCGTGAGCCGCTATGAGGCCGGCGTCACGCTCTACAAGATTGACACCGGCGCCAATGCAGGCACCGGCCGCGAGACATTCGCAGCCCCCTATCTTGGCTGGAGCCGGGAAGGGGAAACGAGCCTCGCCGCGCGGATTGGCCTCTTGCCCGTGGGGGGCGGCGCAGATCCCGCCCTTACCGGCGAAACCGCCGCAACACGGCGCTTCGGGGCACATATGGGGGAGGCCCGCGTATTCGTCCGCCCAAGGACAGACAGCCTGCTCGCCTTTGCGGGGGAGGATGCCGCTTCTGGCGGGCAATCTGGCCGCGTTGTCGAGGCGGGCGCGCTTGTGCGTGGCAGGTTTGATGCCGGCGGCGGGCGCGCGGTGCAGGCAGATATCTCTGCTGCCCATCTGGACGGGCGCGCCACCGTCAGCAACTCCATGATATCGGCAGGGCTTTCCGCGTCTCAGTCCATTGCCAAAGACGGGTTTGACTATCTGGTGACAGGCCCATTCTACCAGTACCAATCCTATGACCGGAACACGAACTTCTTCAGCCCCGGCCATGGCGGCTATTTCAGCCCGCAGCAGTTCCACCGGGCTGGCTGGTCGGTCAACGCGCGCACACAGCCCCTGAATGACTGGATGGTCAAACTGGACGGCGCTGTCGCGTTCGAATCCGTGCGTGAGGATGCCGCGCCGCAATATCCCCTGCTTGCAGACCAGGGCATCCAGATCGGCGGCGGGAAAAGCTCGGGCGTTGCTGGCTCTCTCGATGTTGCCCTGGCGCGCAGGCTGGGCCGGGAAGTCATCGTGTCGGCAAATCTTTCCGCCACCGCCTCAAAAGCGTTTGAAGACCTGCGCGCAGGCATCGGCCTTGTCTGGGTGCCGGGCGGCCGCGCGGCGCTTGTCCCTTCAGACCTTGCAACAGATCCTTTCTCCCCCGGCTCCTGGATTCGCCCATGACCCATGACATGACCTCACCCCCGGCAGGCCGAAAGCATAACGACCCTGTATTGGCGCGCGCGCTTCAGGCCATCGCCTTTTGCGGCGTCATTCTGGGCCTGGTCCTTTATGCCTGGGTTGCCGTCCACAATGAGACCGGCGCCAGCCAGCGCAGGCTGGCAGACGCCGCCGCCGCCGGGCAGGTGGCCGCCGATGCCGAAATGGCGCGGATCGAAGCGGCTGCCGAGAGGACCGCGCCCCTCATTGCAGCGGCCATGCGCGCGGATGTCTCCGCAGAGGATCTCCGCAAGGTGCAGGCCCAGGTCGCAGACATGCTTTCTTCCACGCCGGTGCTGGCCGTTGCAGTGCTGGACGGAAAAGGCGGCGTGTTATCCGTATTCGGACCTATGCCGGCAGACGCGGTAGGGGGCCTAGCGCCCCTGTCTTCCAGCCAGCGCGCCGGGCAGGAACTGCTGGGCCTGGACCTTGTCCCGGTGTCCCGGCTCCGCACGGGCTTTTATCGTGAAGCGGGGCTTGCCGGCGGCGGGCGGTTGCCGATGATTTTTGTGCTGCGATCGGGCGCTTTCGGCGCGGCGCTGGATGCGGGCGCTGCGGCGGGCAGCGGCTGGCGCGCGGCGCTTTTCAATCTGGATGGAAAGGTCGTGCGCTCCAGTTCCGCGCCCGGCCGCGCCTTTACGCCGTCGGACGCTGCCCTCGCCGGCCAGGCGCTGGGTTGGCAGCCCCTGCACAAGGATCAGGTTTCTGCGCCCGGCCGCCTGTCGGGCCGCACGGATGGCGCTTTCCTGGAAGTCCGCAGCGTGGCGGGCGGCGGGCTGCACATTGCATATCTTGGCGATGAACCTTCCGTGCTGGCAATTATTGCCGCCCGCAGAACAGAATTTCTGGCGCTGTTCGGCGTCTCCATGCTCGCCCTCGTATTGGCCCTTTCTCTCATCCAGAATGAATGGCGGCGCGATGATGCGGAGAATGAAGACGCCTTCCTGGTTTTGGCCCAGGCAAGGGCAAGCTGCGATCTGCTGGATGCGGGGGTCATCGACTGGTCGCTCCGCGATGGCCGCATCGTCTATTCCGAAGGCTGGGCCGACATGTTTGCGCGCGGTGTGAAACCCGCCTCCGAAGAAGCGCATGACTGGATATCGCGCATTCACCCGCAGGATCAGGATGCGGCGCGGGAAACCTATCAGTCCATGCTTGATGGCAGGGTAAATGACATTGAACATCGCATCCGCATCCGGCTGCCTTCCGGCTTGTGGGTTCAGGTTCTCGAACGGGGGCGGGCGGTCAGCGGCCTGGATGGGATGCCCGCGCGGATCGTGCTGGTTCAGACGCCGCAAGCGGCTGATGGCGCGGCCCTGAAAGAGACATTGAGCGGGCTTGGCCAGTCAAAGGACTATGCCCTGGCAGGATAAGCCGGCCGGGACAAGGCAAGCGCCGGGAAGATTATTCAGCTGTCATAGAGAAATACAAGGTTATCTGATCGCCGGGCCGGGTTGAACCTTTTAGACTATTCGGAAACCCGGTTGTAGCATTTGGTATGTTTTGGTGGCGTCATGGAAAAGCGTGCAAAATTCCAAAGGCCCGAGATGCCGGACGAATATGTCGATCTTGAGTACGATCTGCACCGCGTCGAGGCAAGCCGTGGCGTCCTTGAGATGGCCGTGCGCCAGCTGCGCGCGTTCGCCCTGTGCATCACCGCCAACAGGACAGAGGCGGACGAACTCGTCGAGGACACCCTGATGCTCTTCCTCGCGGAAGACCGGATCCTGCGAGAGTGTGACCGCTGTTTCGCCGAGCTTCTGGAAGTTTTCCGGCGCGTGCATTCCCGCGCCGCGCTGATCCAGGCTTCCCGCCCCGCGCCCGAACGCCAGTATGCCGGCTACATGCAGCTTGCCTTGCCCGAGCGTGAGCTGGCCGCCCTCGTGACCGGCGGCGGCATAGGCATCTCCACGGCGGCGGGCCTGCTGGGCATCTCCCCGGCGCAGGCAGAGTGTATCCTTGACAGCATTCGGTGTAAGCTCGGCGGCGCGAGTCTGCCGGAATGGCCCTTCATCGCCGGGGCGAGCGAGTATTCCGGGAGCGGGACAGACAGTACCGGCTGACGCGCCTGCGGGCGCATAGGGGGAGCGACGTGGCAGGGGAGGATGCCTTCTTTCGGGACCATCCCGATGCAATGCTGATCGCTGACCTGACGGACCATCGCATTCTGGCGGCAAATCCTGCAGCAGAAGCCGTTTACGGATGGAATGAGCGCGCGCTGCGCGAGATGCGGCTCGAAGACCTTGAGGCGCCAGAAGCAGGATCAGAGCCCGGATCAGGCTGTCACGAAGTGTCAGCGGTCCGCACACACCGGCGCAAGGACCAAACCCTGTTCAAGGCCCGCATACGGCAGCGCGCCTTCCGGCATGCCGGCCATCCTGCCATGCTCATTGTGCTGGAAGACCTGCAGGCGCTCTTTGCGTCGCTGGAGGGGGCTGAGGGATCGCCCCTGGCCGCGCTCAATCGCGCGCAGGAACAGGAAGCCAATCTCAAGGTTGCCCAGCAGCTGCTGAAGATCGGCTTCTGGAAATACGACATATCGAACCGGAAACTCGTCTGGTCTCCCAGTGTTTATGAGATGGCCGGCATCACCCCTGAAGACTTTGACGGTTCGCTCGAAAGATATGTCGAGATACTTTTCGCTGATGACCGTGAGCAGGCGGCATTATCCGTTCAGTTGCTCAACAATCCCGACGTTAAGTTCCACGAATTCGAGCGCCGCATCACCCGCAAGGACGGCAGCACGATCCATGTGAAGGGGATCGGCATACGCACACAGACGGTTTCGGGAGATGTGGTTACCGGCGTTGTTCAGGATGTAACTGCCGAGCGAAACCGGCAGTCTGATCTGCGGCTGCTGGGCGCCTCGGTGGAGCGGCTCAATGATATCGTGGTCATCCTGAGCGTCGATCCGTCCGTTCCGGGAACAGATGCGCCGATCGTCTACATAAACGCCGCCTTTGAGCGGATCACGGGCTATGCCCGGAGCCAGGTCGTCGGGCGGCCATTGTCCTTCATTCTGGCCGGCGCTGAGCCGAAGATTGATCCCCGCGCGCTGGAGACCGCCATGAATGCGGGCCGATCGCTGCGGGTTGAAGTGTCCGGCCCCATCCATCCCGGCCGGCAGATTACCTGGGATGTCGAGTTTCTACCCGTTGCCGACGCCTACGGAAAATACTCGCATTGGGCAGCCGTGGCGCGGGACATCACCGACCGCCGGGCCGCCGAGCGGCGCGCCGCCATCAATGAAGACCGTTTCCAGTTTGTCAGCCGCTCAACGGCCGATGTGGTGTGGGAATGGGATATTACCTCTGGTGCCTTCATATGGAGTGAGGCCTTCGATCAGATTGCGGGCGCGCCCGGCGCGCATCAGGAAACCGGCTTTGGCTCGTGGAGCCGGCGCGTCCATCCCGAAGATTGCGGCCGTGTAGTCACCAGCCTGATGGACGCTGCCGCCTCGCCGGACGCTGAAAGCTGGTCGGAAGAATACCGGTTTATCGGGGACGATGGCCGCGAGCGCATCATCCTGGACCGGGGCTTCATTGTGCGTGACGAGGCCGGCAGTGCGGCCCGCATGGTCGGTACAATGATCGATCTGACGGAGCGCCGCGCTAGCGAGCAGAGATCGCGCGATTCCGAACGTCTGGAAGCGATTGGCCAGTTGACCGGCGGGGTGGCGCACGACTTCAATAATCTGCTTACGGTGATCCTCGGGAACAGCGATGTTCTCAGGGACAGGCTGGAGGATCCCGCCCAACGCCGGATGGCGGACCTGATCCACCTGGCCGCGACCCGGGGGGCGGACCTCACCAAACGGCTTCTGGCATTTGCCCGCCGCCAGCCTCTGAAGCCGCAGACAACCTGCCTCAATGAAAGGACCGGATCGGTCCACGCTCTGCTTCGCGGCGCTCTCGACGCGCGCATCCGGATACGCCATGCCCCCGCGCCTGGCCTCTGGAAAGTGCAGGTTGATCCCGGGCAGTTCGATGTTGCCCTTCTCAATCTCGCCTTCAATGCGCGGGATGCGATGCCATCAGGAGGTACCCTGACGATTGAGACGGAAAATATCAGGGTGCGCGGCCTCACCGGATCGGCGCGGGAGGGCGTGCCAGCCGGAGACTATGTCTGCGTTACGGTTTCCGACACCGGCACAGGGATGGAGGAAGAAGCCCAGCGGCGGGCCTTCGAGCCATTCTTCACCACCAAACCTGCGGGAAAGGGCAGCGGCCTCGGCCTCAGCATGGTCTACGGTTTCGCCCGCCAGTCCGACGGCCATATCCTGATCAGGTCTGCCCTGGGCGAGGGCACGTCGGTTAAACTGTTTTTCCCAAAGGCGGCGAACGATGGCGGGGCGGCCGCCCTCTCGCCGCAGGATGCCGCCGAGCCGGATTTGTCCAGAACGGGAAGTGTGCTGATCGTCGAGGATGACCCGCTGGTGCGGGAGCATTCCGCCCACAATTTTCATACGCTTGGCTATACGGTATCCTTGGCCGCTTCCGCTGAAGAGGCGCTGGTCGTGCTTGAAGCAGACCCCGGCATATTCATGCTGTTCACGGATGTTGTTCTGGGCGCCGGGATGAATGGCCTGGAACTGGCCGTGGAAGCCCGCCGCCGCCGTCCGGGCCTCAAAGTACTCTACACATCCGGATATGTTCCAGGAGAAATCGGCTTCAACGGCGCGTTGGTGCCGGACGCGGAGATGCTGCGCAAGCCCTATGCGCGCCATGAACTCATCCGGAAGCTTGCCGATGTGCAGAGAGGGGCCGCGCCGGAAAGCTAGAGGGCGCCCGCCGCCAGCCGGTATCCTATCCCGCGGGCGGTCTGCAGGGAACTGCCAGAGCCCTTGTCCAGCTCATCAATCTTCTGCCGGAGGCGGCTGATATAGGTCTCCAGAACTTTCTCCCCTTCCTTGTAAGGCCGGCCAAAGGCCTGATGGTAAAGGTCATTCCGGGGAACGGGCCGGCCACCGGCGGATATCAGGGCCTCCACCAGTCTGGCTTCGGCATGTGTAAGCTCCGTGAACTGCAGGCCGTGCCGGAAACCCCGCTCCTTGGGCAAATAAGTCACCTCCCCAATCGCGATGGCGTCTGGCAGTTCAGCCGCAGGCAGGTCTTTTGAGCGTTTCGTCAGACGGCTCAGGCGGGCATGCAGTTCCTTCGCGCTTGCCGGTTTGAGAACATAGTCATCAATGCCGCGATTGATCAGATCGGCCCGAAACTCCGTATCCCCCCATCCCGACAGCATGAGGATGGGCACATCGCTGAGCTTGCGGATTTCAGTCAGAATTTGCGACCCCGAAGCATCCGGCAACTGAAGATCAAGGATCACACAGTCCACATCGGCAAAGCCTGGAGAGTATAGAAGGGCCTTGAGCGCTTCGAAGGATTCAAAGGTGTCAAACCGGTCGGCCGGGTCGGGCCAACTCAGGGTGATGGTTTCCAGCACCATCGGATCATCATCTATCAGCACGACACGCATTGCCCGCTCCGGCCGCGGCAGGGACAGCGCTCTCCTGCTGTCCAGGGTTGGGGAGACGAGTTATTCATCTCCGGATTTACACATCCATAACACGCCTCCAGGTGACAAAATGGATCTGGCAGCAGCCGGGGCCAGCGTCATCTCCTCGCTCCCCGGAATGCGGCGCAAGGCGGTTATCCATATTTCCTGCGGGCCTGCCCGGCCTCCCGTGCTTTGCAGGGCGCTTTCCCGCCGGCCCGTTAACGCTGAGCGCTACCCTGTTGAGATTTTTTTGTCGCCATGAATGGAACCCGATTGCGGGAAGCGCGTAATGAAAGGGATACCGGAAGGACGCGCTGCGTCGCTAGTCCCCCCAAGCCGCATACTGCGCAGTCTTTCCGGTACCCCACGCCGCCCAAACTGGATCCCATCCCAGTTCGAGGCTGGCGAGATCCGGTGCGTGGCTGTCACGGTCATGCGTGTGCCGGATCATCGTCCGTGCAGAAGCATGGGCGCTGTCTGCGGAACCTGACCATCCCGTCGCCGCGAAACTCCGGGCTGCTCCAGAAAGGAATGGCCCGGAGTTTTCTGGCGCATGGGTATCGCTATTCAGGCGGCTCGTCCGGGCTCGAAAGGGGAGGGATCCTCAAACCCGCTTTTGGGATGGGCCGGGTCCATCAGGCTGGCGAGGGCTTCCCGTCCGCGGCTGACGCGGCTTTTGACGGTTCCTTCGCTGCAGCCGAGAATTTGCCCGGCCTCCTCATAGCTGAAGCCCACGGCCAGCACGGCCACCAGAGCCTCTCGCTGCTTCTCGGGCAGGTGCAGCAAAGCCTGCTGCATCACCTGGAAATCGCTGGCCCATTCCTGATTGTCGGGGGCGACGAGGAATTTTTCGGCATCTGACGGTTCCAGCGATGAGGACCGCCAGGCCCGGCGCCAGTGCTGCATGTAAGTGTTACGGATAATCCGGAACAGCCAGGGTTTCATGGGGGCGCCGGCAATGAACCGGTCGCGGGCCGCCCAGGCTTTCAGGCACGCCTCCTGAACCATGTCATCGGCCAGATCATCATTACGGCAGAGTTTCCGCGCAAAGGCCCGCATATGCGGAACCATCGCCTCAAGCTGGTGGACAAAGCTGTCACCAATACCCGGAGGGTCTGCGGCGTGTTCAGGGCGAAGCATGTCTGTTGCTCCGCTTCGGGATGGGCCCTTTGCTTTTGAGGGCAGGCTCAAGACCAGATCCTTTCGCAATAGCGCTGGCGGGAACTGCACACAGGGACGAAATGCGAGAAACGCCGCCGGTTTTCAGTGCGAGATCTATCTTGCCTTGCGGTCAGAGCCGCATTTTGCGCTCTTTGGAGCGGCTGGGGAGAGTATCGGCCCCGGCAGTTAACGATTGGTTTCCAGGCGCCTGAGCGCCCCCGAGCGGAAAACCTATTCAAAAACAGCGCTCTGGACGTTGAGCGCAAAAAAAGGCCGGTGCGGGATACCGCACCGGCTTAGGGTACAAGATAGACGGCATAGCAAAAGCTGCTACACCCATACTACGCGCGTCCCCGGAATCGGGTTCCCGATTATTTCATTGATAAAAGTTTAGTCCTTGGCGCGCTCGAGATAGCTGCCATCTTCGGTGTTGACGACCACGCGGGTTCCCACGCCGACATGCGGGGGCACCATGATCCGGATGCCGTTGTCGAGAATGGCCGGCTTGTATGAGCCCGAGGCCGTCTGGCCTTTGACCACCGGTTCGGTTTCCACGATTTCCGCGGTAATGCGCTGGGGCAGGGTGATCGACACCGCTTCCCCGTTGAACATCTGCAGGCTGACAGCCATGTTTTCCTGCAGATAGGCCGCGCTATCGCCCACCATCGCGCCGGGCACGATGACCTGTTCGTAATTGCTCGAGTTCATGAAGACGTAATTGTCGCCTTCCGGATAGAGATAGGTGTGCTCCACCTCTTCGACGAAAGCCTTCTCCAGCTTGTCGGAGGTCTTGAAAGTATTGACAACTTTGATGCCGTCAGAGATGCGGCGCATCTCGATCGTGGTCGTCGGCGTGCCTTTGCCGGGGCGGAAGGACTCCGCTTTGAGGACAACATAAAGTTGGCCGTCGGTATACTCGATGATGTTGCCTCTGCGGATATCCGCTGCGATTTCAACGGCCATGGGGTGTTCCTGAGTTGCGAGAGCGAAAGGGCCGCTATATACCGCCTCCGCGCCATTTGGCCAGCCGAATGCTGTGGCTTTTAAGTTCGGCCCGGCAGTTTACGGCAGACGTTTGACCCCAGGAACAGGCCTTATGGAAGCTTCTGCGTGGTGGAGTCCTGAGCAGCATTCCCGCCGCCGCCGCCATCTTCTGGCCCGCGGGCGGATCAAGTCTGCCTTGCGAAGCTGGTTTGAGGCGCAGGACTTTCTGGAGACAGAATGCGGCGCCTTGGTCGCTTCCCCCGGAAATGAGGCCCATCTGCACGCCTTCCAGACGCAATACGTGACCGAAAGCGGACAAATCCGGACACTTTACCTCCACACCTCGCCAGAGTTTGCCATGAAGAAGCTGCTGGCGGCGGGCGAGACGCGCCTCTTCGATTTCGCCCGCGCCTACCGGAACCGGGAAGAGGGCGCCCGGCATGCGCCCGAATTCACGATGCTGGAATGGTACCGGGCAGGGGCGGTCCTGGCCGATGTCATGAACGACTGCGCCGTCATCGCCAGACTGGCCGCCGAGGCGGCGGGCACGCCTCAGCTCGTCTGGAAGGGAAAGGCCTGCGACCCCTTCGCAGAGCCCGAATGGCTGACCCTTGCCGACGCCTTTGACCGATATGCCGGGATCGATCTCACCCTTCATCTGGAAAATGCGGCCGCGTTCAGAGGCGCCGCGCTCTCTGCGGGCATCGGTGTGCCGGAGGGCGCGACCTGGACGGATGTGTTCTCGGCCATCCTCGTTACGAAGATCGAGCCGCATCTGGGCATGGGACGGCTGACCTTCCTTCACCGCTACCCGCTCAGCGAGGCGGCCCTGTCGCGGCCAGCGCCGGATGATCCGCGCTTTGCCGAACGGTTTGAGCTCTATGCCTGCGGCGTCGAACTCGCCAATGGCTATCGCGAGCTTACCGATGCCGGCCAGTTGGCGGCCCGCCAGCAGGCCGAAATGGACCTCAAGGAAGCGGTGTATGGCGAGCGCTATCCTCTGGACCCGGATTTTATTGCAGCCGTTTCCGCTATGCCGGAGGCAAGCGGCGTTGCCCTCGGGTTTGACCGGCTGGTGATGCTGGCGAGCGGGGCAGGTGCCATCCAGGATGTGCTCTGGACACCGCCCGCCCTGGCAGAGGCGCCCCGCCCATGAAACCGGTCACCCTGCGCAGCCCGGATGACCTTCTGTCGGCAGGCCTCATTGCGGCCGATGAGGTGGAGGTCCTCTCCCGTGTGGCCGCGCAATATGTGATCGCCCTGCCGGCGCCGCTGGCCGCGCTGATCGGCCGGAATGATCCGGACGACCCGGTCCGCCGGCAATATGTTCCGTCCAGGGAAGAACTGAACGCCCTGCCGGGGGAAACCGAAGACCCCATCGGCGACGCGGCCCACAGTCCGGTGCCGGGGATCGTGCATCGCTATCCTGACCGGGTGCTGCTGAAGATCACCTCGACCTGTCCGGTCTACTGCCGCTTCTGTTTCCGGCGTGAGCGCGTCGGGCCGGAAAAGGGCGCCCCGCTGGGCAAGGCCGGGCTTGAAGCGGCCCTGGCCTATATTGCCGGGCGGCCGGAAATATTTGAGGTGATCCTCACCGGCGGCGACCCCATGGTCCTGTCGGCGGCGCGCGCGGGCGAGATCACGCGCCGGCTTGAAGCAATTGAGCATGTCAGGCTTATCCGCTGGCACAGCCGCGTGCCCGTGGCCGCGCCGGAGCGGGTCACGCCGGAATTCGTTGAAGCGATCCGGGGGCGGAGCAAAGCCGTTTTCGTCGCCGTGCACGCCAATCATGCGCGGGAGTTTACCCCCGAGGCGATCGCCGCCATCCGCCGCCTTGCGCAGGCGGGCATCTCGCTTGTGTCCCAATCGGTGTTGCTGCGCGGGGTGAATGACAGCTTCGACGCGCTGGCAGACCTGATGCGCGCTTTCCTCAGTGTAGGGATCAAGCCCTACTACCTGCATCAGCTGGATGCGGCGCCCGGCACATCGCATTTCCGGGTGCCGGTGGAAGAAGGGCAGGCGCTGGTGCGCCGCCTGCGCGATGACCTCACAGGGCTCGCCACCCCTCACTATGTGGCCGATATTCCCGGCGGCGTCTCCAAGGCCGTCATGAACCTGCCGGACATCGAGCGCCGCGGCGATGAGTTTCGCCTTCGCGGCAGGGATGAGGCTTTCCACCCCCTGCCGGGCGCGCAGACCCGCTAGCCTTCTGCCTTCTGCCGGCCCCCTGCCAGCAGAAGAAGGGCCACAAAGCCAATCGATGTTGCCTGGCTGGAGAAGAGTTCCAGCAGCGCGGCGAACAGCCAGCTTGGCAGGGAAGCGCGCTGCTCTGCCTGCAGCAGGATATTGCCGGAGCCCTGGCCGAGGAGTTCGGCATTGGCCGTCTCGATCCGCGCGGTGAGTTCGTCCCGGCGCCGGGCGAGGCCCAGTTCATTCTGCGCGTCGCGATAGGGCTTCTGATCGGTGCGCCCCACGCGCTCGACTTCCGAAATATAGGCTTCCAGCCCTTCAACCGACCGGGTTTCGGGCGGAATGCCTTCCAGCTGGCGGCGCCAGTCGGCAATCTGGGATTCCAGAACCGCGCGGTTGGAACTGGCCGTCTCCACCGCTGCTGCCGAGGCTTCGGCATTGCCGCGGATGTAAATCTCGGTGCCCAGAATGGAGGCGCCCGCGCCGACGGCGGCAAAGATCATCGCGCGGGCAGCTTCCTTGAAGCGGCGATTGGCCCCGTGCCAGTAGACGAAGGTAAAGCCGCCAAAGGAGATGATCGCGGCGATCACCCCCGCCCAGCCCCAGATGCGCCCCTGCATGGGATCAGCCACGGTCGAGGAGAAGGCCTGATAATTGGCAAAGCCCGACAGGCCGGCCGCGGCGAGCCCGGCCAGCAGGAAGATCAGGGCCAGGGCGCCGATGATGACCCGTTCACTGCGCCCCCGGCGCTTCTCGGCCTGCTGCGCCTTCAGCGCAGCAAGGCGTTCAGCCCGCTCCGCCTGGATCTCTTCGGGCGTCGGCAGCTTCTGCTCGGGTTTGAGCTGCAGCACCTTGGCTTCAGTCTTCAGAACCGGATTGGCCGCGCGGGTGACTTCGGTAAACTCCGCATCAATCGGGCCTGCAGGAGAGGCGGGCGCAGAGCGTTCCGGAAGCGTTTCCCCCCGGAGCGCGGGCAGAAGATGGCTCGCCCGGATGGCTTCAAGCTGTTTTACGAGGTCGCGCAGAGGGCCGCTCTCTCCGGTGCCGGCGCAGCGATAGGTGTGGCGCTGCCAGTTCAGGATGAGGTTATTGTCGCCCGAGGCCACACATTCCTCATGCAGCGGGCAAGGCAGGCGCGCTTCGGACGTGTCCTGGCTGACCTCGTCTTCCAGGCCCAGCAATTCGGCCACCCGCTGCAATTCCTTCAGATGGCGCTCGTCAGCCATGTCAGCCCCTTATCCCGTCCCGTCCACGCATAGCGGATCGGCCCCCGCGCCGTCACCTGTCTTGCGGCGCCGCGATCACACTCGCGTAAGGAACGCAGTTGAGACGCAATTACAACTTTAACCGCAGCCCGAGACGTCTTAATCCTGTCTTAAGGCAGCCAAAGCGAGATTGCCGTACCTATATGGGGGACTGCCGCGCCAGATCTGGCCGGCCTGAAGAGGACTGAACTGAAATGACCCCGCGTTCCGCCGCGATCCCGAAAAACTGGAAAACCTTCGATATCCCGAGCTTCTTCTCGGCCTTTGGCTACCCCGTCCTGGGGGTGGCCCTGTTCACCACCATGGTTCTGCTGGGCATCTTTGTCAGCGCGCTGACCTTCCATTGGTGGTATCTGCCGGTGGCCGGCGCCGTGATCGCCTTCTCGGTATTCTGGTGCAATCTCGGCATCGGGCCGATGCACCGCATCCTGCAGCACCGCGCCGGGGAAATGAAATGGCCCGCCCAGGTGCTGACCATGCTCAACATCATCATCGCCATGCAGGGCAATCTGCGCGACTGGGTGAACTACCACTCCCAGCACCACCGCTTTGCCGATGGCCCGGGCGACCCGCACAACCCCTTCGAGTCCAAACGCTGGGCCTGGGTTGGCTGGATCCTCTTCCGCGACCGGAAAGACACTGCCCGCCCCATGGCGGCCTGGCTGAAACAGCATCCGGTGATCGTGTGGATGGACCGTTTCTATAACGAGATCAGCATTGTCATCCACTTCGTCATTCCCGCCGTGATTTATCTGATCGTCTGGGCCGCAGGAGGCTCCCTGGTGCTCACCGCGCTGCTGCATGCCAGCGTCGTGATCGGCCGCGCGATCCAGTTCCACGCCACCGTCTATGGCATCAACGTGCTCGGCCATCTCAAGACGCCGGTATGGGCAGACCATATGATGGCACTGCTGACCGGCGGGGAAGCCTTCCATGATCACCACCATGACGAGCCGCAAAGCGCGCTGCACCGTCCGCGCAAAGGCATCTGGAACCGCATCGTTGACTATAACGGCACGGTCCTCCTCTTCCTTGAGAAAATCGGCTGGGTGAAGGATCTGAAGATCGCGCCGCGATTTGCGTGATCCGTTCCCGGAACGCCTCAGTCTGAACGCCTGTTCAGTTTCACAAGGGCCGCCCCTCAAAAGGTGGCCCTTTTCCTTTTCTATTCCTGAATCGTGACACAGACGTGCCGCATTCGGGGTGCAGCTTTCTCCCCACACGCAACTGGGAAGGGACGCCCGCATGAAACTCATTCATTCCATCCTCGCCATCGCCGCCGGCGCAGCTCTGGCCGCCACCGCTTCTGCCAAGGTCGTGCCTCTCCAGCCGCCCAAGCCGGATACGGTGCAATCCTATGTCCTGCTGGACCGTACCGGGTCGATGTCCAACATCTGGGACGAAGCGCTCTCTTCGGTAAATGCCTATGCCGAGAGCTTCGCGGCAGATGCTCCGGGGGCAGAGATTGCCGGGGCTGACATCAAGACTGCGGTGACCGTCGCCGTTTTCGACTATCAGGACGGCATGCAGTTCGATGTGCTGCGCGACAAGGTAGACCCCTCTGCCTGGAAGAGTGTCACCAATGACGAGGCCAGCCCGCGCGGCATGACCCCGCTGTTTGATGCCATCGGCAAGATCATCACCCGCGCCGAAGCGGATAATCCGGAAAAGGCGGTCATCGTCATCATGACTGACGGCCTGGAAAACTCCTCGCGGGAATTCACCCGCGAAGGCGCCAAGGCCGCGCTGGACCGGGCGCAGGCACGCGGCTGGGAGGTCGTGTTCCTCGGCGCCGAATTTGCCAGCTTCGGCGATGCGCAGTCAGTCGGCATGTCCTCGTCCAAGACGATGGCGGTTGGCCAGGGCCGCATGAACGAGTCGATGGACGCCCTCGCCCAGAAGGCGCGCGCCTATGGCAAGGGCGCTGCCCCGGCGGTGGAGTTCAGCGCCGAAGACCGCGCCGCTGCCGATGAAGAAGGCGTGAAACAGCGCACCGGAAACTAGGGACCAGCCTCTGCGGGTTTCGTCCGGCTTCCCCCGGCATTGCAGACTGGCAGAGAGGCGGCCCGCTCCATCCCCTTGGAGCGGGCTTGGCCGTGCGCGCTCCGCCCGGTTCCCCGGCGTCATACTTGCCAGGGGCCGATCCGCCCGCTTCAGGAAAGAGGTAGTTCACTTGCAGGGCAGGGCGATGAAGTATTACGAAGATCTGGTTGTCGGCACGGTCACGCGCGGCGTGCGCACCTACAAGGTCACCCGTGAAGAGGTGATCGAGTTTGCCGGCAAATATGATCCCCAGCCTTTCCATCTCGATGACGAGGCCGCCGCCAAGACCCATTTCGGGCGTCTGTCGGCGTCGGGCTGGCATACCGGCGCCATGGTCATGCGGATCATGGTCGAAACCGGCCGCACCGGTGAACCGGCCGCCTCCCTCGGCTCGCCCGGCATTGACGAGCTGCGCTGGGTAAAGCCCGTCTATCCCGGCGACGAACTCAGCGTGGAGATGGAACTCATCTCCAAGCGCCGCATGAAAAGCCGGCCGGACATGGGCCTCTCCAAGGCGCGCCAGACTGTCTACAATCAGAAGGGCGAAGTGGTGATGACCATGGTGTCCAATGGTCTCATCAAGGTGCGCCATCCCGAAATCGAGACGGAGTAGCGGGCCGCCCGCTTTACAAGCTCCGCGGCACGCTATATCCGTCCGCCCGCAATGCTGAACAAGACCGCCATTATTATTACCCCAAAGACGATCCGCCTCGGCGGGACGTTGCGGGTGTGTGCGATCTGACAGCAGCCACCTTGAACAACGTCCCCGCAAAGGCGCGGGACGGCCCTCTCAAGGAAACCGGCTCTCCCGCTCCAAAGCCCCTTACTGGAGAAGAGCCATGCAGAAATTCTCACGATCCAATCCTCCCCGTGTCGGCGTCGTCGGCGCCACCGGCCTTGTCGGCAGCCTGATGCGCCAGCTTCTGGCCGAGCGGGATTTCCCGCTGGCCTCGCTGCGCCTGTTTGCGTCCGCCCGCTCGGCTGGCAAACCGGTCGCCTTCCGGGGCGGCGAGGTGATCGTGGAAGATGTGGCAACGGCTGATCTTTCCGGGCTCGATATCGTCTTCTTCTCCGCAGGCGGAGAAACCTCCCGCCAGTATGCCCCGCGCTTTGCCGCCGCCGGCGCCGTGGTGATTGACAATTCCTCCGCCTGGCGGAAAGACCCCGAAGTGCCCCTCGTGGTGGCCGAGGTGAACGCAGCCGCCCTTGCCAGCCTTCCCAAGGGCATCATCGCCAACCCTAACTGCACCACCATGGCGGCCATGCCGGTGCTCAAACCCCTGCATGATGCCTGGGGCCTGAAACGCCTCTTCGCCAGCACCTATCAGGCCGCCTCCGGGGCAGGGGTGGCCGGCATCGAAGAGCTTGCCGGGCAGGTCTCTGCCGCTGCGGCGGGCGATTTCGAGGCCCTCGCCCATGATGGCACGGCGGTGGCGTTTCCCGCGCCGAAGAAATGGCTGGTGCCGCTCGCCTTCAATGTGGTGCCGCTGAACTATGTGCTCGGCGAAGACGGGTATACGGATGAAGAGGCCAAGCTGCGGGATGAAAGCCGCAAGATCCTCGGCATTCCGGATCTGCTGGTGTCAGGCACCTGCGTGCGCGTGCCGGTGCTGACCGGCCACTGCCTCGCTATCCATGCCGAGTTCGAACGCCCCGTCTCCGCCGCCGAGGCCAACGCCCTCCTGGCAAAGGCGCCGGGCGTGGAGCTTGACGAAGTGCCCAACCCGCTCGCCGTTGCGGGCCGCGACGCTGTCAGCGTCGGCCGCGTGCGCAAGGACAGCGCGCTGGAAAACGGCCTCGCCCTCTTTGTCGTCGGCGACAATCTCCGCAAGGGCGCAGCCCTCAACGCCATCCAGATTGCCGAGGCCATGCTGGGTTAGATCATCCCCCAAAGAAAAACGCCGGACCAATTAGGTCCGGCGTTTCTCCAGCCAGTGTAATCCGTATCCGGATCAGAGTGCTTCGATGATCGTGACGTTGGCCACGCCGCCGCCTTCACACATCGTCTGCAGGCCCCATTTCTTGCCGCGCGCGCGCAGGCCGTGCACCAGCGTTGCCATCAGCTTGGTGCCCGAAGCGCCCAGCGGGTGGCCAAGGGCAATGGCGCCGCCATTGACGTTCAGCTTCGACGGATCGCCGCCGGTATGCTGCAGCCAGGCAATCGGCACTGGCGCGAAGGCTTCGTTGACTTCGTAAAGGTCGATATCGCCGATCTTCATGCCAGCCCGCTGCAGGGCGCGGTCGGTGGCGAAGAGGGGTTCTTCCAGCATGATCACGGGGTCGCCGGCGGTGACGGTAACATTGTGAATGCGGGCCAGCGGGGTCAGGTTATGCGTCTTCAGCGCCGCTTCCGACGCGATCATGACGGCCGACGAACCATCGCAGATCTGGCTGGCATTGGCCGCAGACATGACGCCGTCTTCCATCAGGATCTTGAGGCTCGCCATCGCTTCCATGCTGGCGTCGTAGCGGATGCCCTCATCCTTGTCGTGCATCACTTCGGCGCCCTCGCCATTGCGGCCCTTGATGACCACGAGTTCCTTGGCGAACGCCCCGGCCTTGGTGGCGGCCGCTGCGCGGCGATGGCTTTCCACCGAGAAGGCGTCGAGCTGTTCCTTGGTGAAGCCGTATTTCTTGGCGATCATTTCAGCGCCGGTGAACTGGTTGAAGTGCTTGATACCGAACTTCTCCTTCACCGATTGCGGCGTCGGGTCGGTTGGAATGTCGAACACCTTGCCGGCGCGGGCGTTGATGCCCATCGGGCAGCGCGACATGCTTTCCACGCCGGCTGCGATCACCAGATCCTGCGTGCCAGACATGACGGCCTGCGCCGCAAACTGGATCGACTGCTGCGAGGAGCCGCACTGGCGGTCGATGGTGACGGCCGGAACGGAGTTGGGGAGGTTGGAGGCGAGCACCGCCGTGCGGCCGATTTGGCCAGCCTGCTCACCGGCCTGTGAGACGCAGCCCATGATCACGTCTTCAATCGCTTTCGGGTCCACGCCGGTCTCGGCCACAATGGCGTTGAGAACCTGCGCGCCGAGGTCGCCGGGGTGCCATTCGGCAAGGGCGCCGTTCTTGCGGCCACCGGCTGTGCGTTTTGCTGCTACGATATAGGCTGTTGCCATGGTGTTTTCCTCCTGACTGGATAGGGCGAGTTTAATGGCCATTCAGGCCCGCGCCAGCGCTCACGCCGGGGCAGGGGGCAGCCGGAAAACGCAGTTTTCAGTCGTCAAAGCCGAGAAAAGTGGCCGCTTCATCCACCGATTTGCGCAGGGAGACGACCGCGTTCGCCGGAAAGCGCTCATCCGGCCAGCCCATCGCCACGCAGGTCTGGATCACCTGATCGTCCGGAATGCCCGCTTCAGCCCGCACCACCGGGCTCTGCATGATGCCTTGAGAATTGATCACGCAGCCAAGCCCCCGGTTCCAGGCCGCATTGACGAGACAGTTGACCACGCCGCCACAGTCGAAAGGCGGAATATCCCCGCCATGCAGCGCCTTGTCATAGGTCACCACAATCGAAACGGGCGCATCAAACTGGCGGAAACCGCGCAGCACCCAGTCCATACGGGCGTCCTTGTCTTCCCGCGCAATGCCCATGGCAGTGAATAGCTGCTTGGCGATCTCCACCTGCCGGTCGCGGTGAACGCCCTGATAGGCCGGGCCCATCCGGAACTCGCGGCTATCCGGCACGCCGGCCACATTGCGCTCCACATTGCCCTTCCGGATACGGTCGAGCACGTCGCCGGTCACGACATAGAAGTTCCAGGGCTGGGAGTTCAGCGAGGTCGGCGCCCGCATCGCCAGTTCCAGGATCTCGCGGATCAGTGCCTTGGGCACCGGCTTCTTCTGGAAACCCCGGATGCTCCTCCGGCTGCGGACAACCTCGTCAAACTCCACGGCCTACTCCCTCCTAGTATCGGTTTGACCCTGTTCTAGCGCGGATCAGGAGGCTGGCATCCCCTGCCGCAAGGGCAAAGAAAAAGCCCGCGCCAGACGCGCGGGCTTTCATTTTATAACTGCGCGGCCTCCGGCCTTGCTGCTCGCGGCTGTTCCCTCGCCTGAGGCTCGGGGCCGCTGCGCCTGCGCCTTGCTTGTGGGGCAATCCCCCACCGGGCAAGCGCAGCGCGCCTGACAGCCTTAGCGCGGAGCCATCCGGATGGCGCCGTCAAGGCGGACATCTTCACCGTTGAAGTAGTTGTTGCGGACCATTTCGGTGGCCAGCGATGCATACTCTTCCGGGTTGCCGAGGCGCGGCGGGAACGGCACCTGCGCGCCGAGGGCCTGTTTCACCGGCTCCGGCGCAGCGGCCAGCAGCGGGGTGTTGAAGATGCCCGGCAGGATCGTGTTGACGCGGATGTTTTCGCGCGACAGGTCGCGGGCGATCGGCAGGGTCATGCCGACAACACCGCCTTTGGAAGCGGAATAGGCAGCCTGGCCGATCTGGCCGTCTTCAGCCGCCACCGAAGCGGTGTTGACGATGGCGCCGCGGTCGCCGCAGGGCAGCGGGTCAAGGCTCATCATGCCGGCAGCCGATTTGGCGATGCAGCGGAAGGTGCCGACAAGGTTGATCTGGATGATCAGGTTGAACTTATCGAGCGGGAAGTGCTCGATATTGCCGGTATTCTTGTCGCGGCTGGCGGTCTTGATGGCGTTGCCGGTGCCGGCGCAGTTGATCAGGATACGCTCCTGGCCGATAGCGGCGCGGGCTTTGGCAAAGCCGGCATCGACGGAGGCTTCGTCGGTGACGTTGACATTGCAGAAGACGCCGCCAAGCTCTTTGGCCAGTGCTTCGCCCTTTTCAGCGTTGAGGTCGAACAGAGCGACCTTCACGCCGTAGCTGGCGAGTTTGCGGGCGGTTGCGGCGCCGAGGCCGGAAGCGCCCCCGGTGATGACGGCGGAGATGTTAGAATTGAGTTCCATGGGCCACTGCCCTCCCTGTTTTCGAAAACTGCGGACTTCAATTATAATGCCCCTAGGAGAGCGCAATGTCTGACGCAGCGGAAATCATAAACACGGTCAAAGGGGAGGGAGACATCTACCTTCCCAAGACAATTCAGCGCAATGAGCGCCTGGCGCGCGGCCTGGTGCCCAAGCTGGCCCGGCTGGCGGGAAAGCTGCCTTTTGCCGATGATCTGGCGGCGGCCTACTATGCGGCGCGTGATCCGCTGACCCCGGTGAAGGCCAAGGCCGTTCTGTTCGGCGCAGCGGCCTATTTCGTCATGCCGGCCGATCTGGTGCCGGATGTGGTCGTCGGCCTTGGCTTTACTGATGACGCCACGGTTCTGGCCACCGCGCTCAGCGTTGTGGGCATGCACGTCAAGGAACGCCACCGGGCCCTGGCCCGCAAGCTGCTCAGCCTGCCCGAGCCGGTCAAGGACCCCGGCTGACAGCCATGACGGCGGGGGCGGGGATATTCATTACATCGCTGGTTCTGGGCGCCGCCTATTGGGCGGTCTGGTGCTATCGGGAGAAGGGCCTGGCCGGCCTGCTGGTGAAAACCGGCTCGGTGGCCTTGCTGGCGGTCTGGGCTTTCCTGATGGGCGGCCCGGTGCTGCTGGTCGCGGCCCTGGCGCTCAGCGCGGTGGGAGACGCCTTCCTCGCCGGCAAGGCGGAACGCTGGCTGCTGCCGGGCATGGCGGCCTTTTTCCTCGCCCATGCCGCCTATGTGCCCCTCTTCTGGCAGTTGGGGGAGGGCGGCTGGACCTGGCCGGTAAAGGCCGGGCAGGCGGCGCTGGTGGCCGGCGGGGTCCTCTTCGCGCGCTGGCTGTTGCCTTCGGTAGAGCCGAAGATGCGCGTGCCGGTACTCCTCTATACGGCCGTGATCCTGATGATGGGGGCTGCTGCCCTCGCGCTGCCGGGCGCCTACTGGCTCGCCACGCTGGGCGCGCTGATGTTCATCGCTTCGGATGTCATCCTGTCTTTCCTCCTCTTCCGCCACCCGCAGGACCAGCCGGCCAACATCCCGGCCTCGCTTGCCGTCTGGGGGCTTTATTTCGGCGGCCAGATGCTGATTGCGCTGGGGGTGACGGGCAATCTCGCGGCCTGATGAAGCGGGCCCGCGCCAGAGGGTTAAGCAGTCCCTCTCCCATCCTTCACAAAAATGCCACTGGCAGCGCCCCCGGAAATATGCGACAGACGCGGCGGGCCAGGCGCCCCCAACGGCGCCCAGCCTATCTGTGAGGATAGGAGTAAAACAGATGACAGTGACCACCGCCAAGCCGGTTGTACGCCCCGCTTGCCCGCATTTTTCCTCGGGCCCCACCGCAAAATATCCCGGTTTCTCGCTGCAGAACCTTGTCACCGCCGCCCTCGGCCGGTCGCACCGTTCTGGCGACGCCAAGAAAAAGCTGAAAGCTGCGATCGATCGCACCAAGCTGATCCTCGGCCTTCCGGAAGACTACCGCGTTGCCATCGTTCCGGCCTCCGATACGGGCGCCGTCGAGATGTGCATGTGGTCCATGCTCGGCGCCAAGCCGGTGGACGTGTTCGCCTGGGAAGCCTTCGGGCAGGACTGGGTGACCGACGCCGTCAAGCAGCTCAAGCTTGCCAATTGCAACACCCATGTCGCCGAATTCGGTCAGTTGCCGGACTTTGCCAAGGCCCGCGACGACGCTGACATCATCTTCACCTGGAACGGCACCACATCTGGTGTGCGCGTGAAGGATGCCGGCTGGATCAAGCCGAACCCGGACCGTATCGTGATCTGCGACGCCACCTCGGCCGCCTTCAGCCAGGACATCGCCTGGGAAAAGCTCGATGTGGTCACCTATAGCTGGCAGAAATGCCTTGGCGGGGAAGCGGCCCATGGCATGCTGATCCTCTCGCCCAACGCTGTGCGCCGCCTCGAAAGCTACACGCCGGACCGCGCCCTGCCGAAACTCTTCCGCATGACCAAAGGCGGCAAGATCGACGAGGAACTCTTCCAGGGCGCCACGATCAACACCCCCTCCATGCTCTGCGTCGAAGACTATCTTCAGGCGCTGGACTGGGTGGAGCGTCTTGGCGGCTGGAAGAAACTGAAAGCCCGCTCGGACGAAAGCCTCGCCATCCTCACCGAATGGGAAAAGAAATCCGATTGGGTCGAGTTCCTCTGCAAGGATGCTTCGGTGCGCTCCAATACCGGCGTCACCTTCCGCATCAAGGACGCGCGCGTTGCGGGTCTGGACGAGGCCGGCCAGCGCGATTTCGTCAAGAAGATGATGAAACGTCTTGAGACGGAGAATGCCTGCTTTGATGCTGCCGGCTATGCCAAGGCCCCTCCGGGCCTGCGCATCTGGGTCGGCGGCTCGGTGGAGCCGTCGGACGTGAAGAAGCTTCTCCCCTGGCTCGACTGGGCCTTCCATGAGGAAGCCTCGAAGCTCTGAGATTTTCCAGATGTTTGCCTGATCCCGGCGCCTGCCATCCCTGATGGGGGCAGGGGCTGCCGGGGCGGGCCCTTAGCACCCCGCTCTCTTGTTTCTGTCTTGCTGGTTTCGGGCCGGTGCCTGCCGCAAGCGAAAGGAAATCAAAATGCCTAAAGTCCTTATCGGAGATACGCTCTCCCCCGCCGCCGTCGAAATTTTCAAGGCGCGCGGCATCGAGACCGACATCAAGGTTGGTCTGTCCAAGGAAGATCTGATCAAGATCATTCCGGAATATGATGGCCTTGCCGTGCGTTCGGCCTGCAAGCCGGACGCCGATGTGATTGCAGCGGCCACGCGGCTCAAAGTCATCGGCCGCGCCGGTATCGGTGTTGACAATATCGACATCAAGGCCGCCACCGCCAAGGGCGTCGTGGTGATGAACACGCCCTTCGGCAACGCCATCACCACCGCCGAACACGCCATCGCCATGATGTTCGCCGCCGCCCGCCAGATCCCGGCCGCCAACGCGGATACCCAGGCCGGCAAATGGCCGAAATCGGGCTATATGGGCGTCGAAGTCTCCTTCAAGACGCTCGGCCTGATTGGCGCGGGGAATATCGGCAGCCGCGTGGCAGAGCGCGCCATCGGCCTGAAGATGAAGGTCGTCGCCTACGACCCCTTCCTCACCGCAGAGCGCGCCATCGAACTCGGCGTGGAGAAGGTGGAACTCGACGAGCTGCTGAAGCGCGCCGATGTGATCACGCTGCACGTTCCGCTTACGGATCAGACCCGCAACATCCTGTCGCGCGAAAACCTGCTGAAAACCAAGAAAGGCCTCATCCTCGTCAACTGTGCCCGGGGCGGCCTGGTGGACGAAGAAGCCGTGGCCGAACTGCTGGAATCCGGCCATCTGGCCGGCGCTGCCTTTGACGTGTTCTCCGTTGAGCCAGCCAAGGAAAACATCCTCTTCGGCAAGAAGAATTTCGTCGCCACCCCCCATCTTGGGGCCTCCACCAACGAGGCGCAGGAAAACGTCGCCCTCCAGGTGGCCGAGCAGATGGCGGACTATATCCTCACCGGCGCCGTCACCAACGCCCTCAACATGCCCTCGGTGACCGCCGAGGAAGCCCCGCGCCTCAAACCCTTCGCGGCGCTGGCCGAAAAGCTCGGCAGCTTTGCCGGCCAGATCTCTGACTATGGCTATGAAGAAGTCGTCATCGAATATGAAGGCGAAGTCTCCGAGCTGAACCGCAAGCCGATCACGGCGGCGCTGCTGGCGGGCCTCCTGCGCGCCTCGCGCGGGGATGTGAACATGGTCTCCGCCCCGGCAATCCTGGCCGAGAGCGGCGTCAAGCTCACCGAAACCAAGACCGAGACCAGCCCGGTTTATGACAGCCTGATCCGCATCAAGGTGAAGACCAAGGCCACCAAGAACTCGCCCGAAGGCGGCTGGCGCACGCTCGCCGGCGCGCTGATCGCCGGCAAGCCGCGCATTGTCGAGGTCAAGGGCATGGCGCTGGAAGGCGATTTCTCGCCGGTCACGCTCTATGTCAACAATATCGACAAGCCGGGCTTCATCGGCGCCCTCGGCCTGATGCTGGGCGAGGCGAAGGTCAACATCGCCACCTTCCACCTTGGCCGCCAGGAAGCGGGCGGGGAGGCGATTGCCCTCATCGGCATCGATTCCACCCCCCCGGCGGAGATCATGGAAAAGCTGAACAGCCTGCCGCAGGTGCGGTATGCGAAAGTCCTTTCCTTCTGAGGGCAGGGCAGTGGCCGGGCGTGATTGTCCGGCCACACTTGACGGCGGCAGGGAATGGGCGCGATGCCTTATGGCGAAACTGTCATGAAAGGCATCCTCATGCGCCGCATTTCCCTGCTCACCGCCGCCCTGGCGGCCGTGCCGGTGGTCGCCACCGCCCAGATCGTTGATGAGGTCCGCGCCGGCGTCTCGGCGCACAATGTCTGCATCGCCAATTGCGACAATGCCAACAAGGAAGACGGCCCCAACATCAATGGCGAGATCGTCTTCAACTCGCCCGGTTTCCTGCGGCTGATCTGGAGCCCGCGCCCCTATGTCATGGGCAGCGTGAACACAGCCGGGGATACAAGCTTTGGCGGCGCCGGCCTGCACTGGAACTGGGATTTTGCACAAGGCTGGTCGCTGGAGCCGGGCGTGGGCTATGTCGTCCATGATGGCGAGCTGACCTTCCCCTACCCGCAGGGCGATCCGCGCAACGATCCGATCTCGGAATCGACCGTCTTTTTCGGCTCGCGCGATCTTTTCCGCACGAGCCTTTCCCTCAACAAGGATCTGGCCGGCCCCTGGGGCGTGCAGCTGATGTATGAACATCTCAGCCACGGCCAGATTCTGGGCAATGGCCGCAATCAGGGCCTTGATAATATTGGTGTCCGCGTCCGCTACGCTTTCGGCGAATAGGCCTGCTGCAAGGGGTGGCAAAAGGCCCCTTGCAATTGCCTGCCGAATGCTGCCCTTGTCGCCGCGGCTGAACAACGGAGCAGGTTCATGGCAGGAGTAGTGGTCGTCGGGGCTCAATGGGGCGACGAAGGCAAAGGCAAGATCGTCGACTGGCTGTCGAGCCGGGCCGATGTCGTGGTCCGCTTTCAGGGCGGGCACAATGCCGGCCACACGCTCGTCATCGACGGCAAGACCTTCAAGCTGGCGCTGCTGCCCTCCGGTCTCGTGCGCGGCGGCAAGCTGTCGGTCATCGGCAATGGCGTGGTGGTAGACCCCTGGCACATGCTGACCGAAATCGACGGCATCCGCGCGCAGGGCATTGAAGTGTCGCCGGAAAGCCTGGTGCTGGCCGATAACGCCTCCCTCATCCTGCCCTGGCACAAGGATATCGACGCGGCCCGCGAAGGCGCCCTCGGCGCCGCCCAGATCGGCACCACCAAGCGCGGCATCGGCCCGGCCTATGAAGACCGGGTTGGCCGCCGCGCCATCCGCGTGGCAGACTTGGCAGACCCCGCCGCGCTGGACATGAAGATCGAGCGCCTGCTCGCCCACCACCGCCCGCTGCGCGCAGGGCTCGACCTGCCTGAGCCTGATGGCGCTGCCCTCAAAGCCGCGCTTCTGGAGATTGCCCCGCAGGTGCTGGCCTATGCCCAGCCGGTCTGGAAACTGCTGGACGAGAAAGTCCGCCGCGGCAGCCGCATCCTGTTTGAAGGCGCCCAGGGCGTGATGCTCGACGTGGACCATGGCACCTACCCCTTCGTGACCTCTTCCAATGTCGTGGCAGGCAATGCCTCGGCAGGGTCAGGCGTTGGGCCGGGGGCGGTTTCCTATGTGCTGGGCCTCGCCAAGGCCTACACCACGCGCGTCGGCGCCGGCCCGTTCCCAACTGAGCAGGACAATGACATCGGCAAGCGCCTCGGCACGATTGGCCATGAATTCGGCACCAATACCGGCCGCGCGCGCCGCTGCGGCTGGTTTGACTCGGTCATGGTGCGCCAGGCCTGCGCCACCTCGGGCGTCAATGGTCTTGCGCTGACCAAGCTCGATGTCCTTGACGGATTTGAGGAAATCAAGGTTTGCGTGGCCTATAAGCTGAACGGCAAGACGATCGACTACTACCCCGCCGGCCTCACCGATCAGGCCGCTGTGGAGCCGGTTTACGAGACCCTCAAAGGCTGGAGCGGCTCGACCCGCGGCGCGCGCAGCTGGACCGATCTGCCCCCCGAGGCGGTGGTCTATGTGCGCCGCCTGGAAGAACTCGTCGGCAAGCCCTGCGCGCTCGTCTCCACCTCTCCGGAACGCGAAGACGTGATCCTGATGCGCGATCCGTTCGAGGCGTAAAATCGAGGGATAGGGCGCCGCCTGTCCCGTGGACAAGCGGGCTAAAAAACTCCAACGCCGCTCCAACGGTGAGGCCGGAAACTCCAGGAAAACTCCAACGCCGTTGGAGTTTTCTTGTTTCCGGAAGGGGCGCCCGCCTATTGCGGGAAGTGCTCGGCGTGCACCTCGCCCGTGCGCCCGAAATAAATCACGCGGCGCCCGATGAACGATACGAGGTAGCCCGCGCAGCCGGCGGCGGTGACCTGCCGGTTGAAGGCGGCATAGGTGTAATCGGCCGCGCCAGACTGCGCCCAGGTGATGGCGGCAGAGACGCCGGCAGCCGCGAAGGCTTCCGCCACCGGACCCTCCTCGCCGGAGCAGGGCAGCGTGAGCGTCTCGCCGCCCGGCAGATAGTGCGTTCGCGTCCCGGCGCGGTAATCGACGAGATAGGCTTCAAAGCCTGCTTCCATCAGCATACCGGCGGCTTGCGGAAAGCTCAGCGTATCGTCATGCGCTCCGGCCAGACATGTTTCGGCAATAGCAATCTTCTGCGCGTCCATGGCGCGTGTCCTTTCTCTGTTGCGGGGGTCAGTTGGCGGGAATTTCCGTGATGCCCCGGCTGGCGACGATCCGCTTCAGCAGGCGCTCAAGCTGCGCGCGCTCTGCAGGTTTGAGGCTGGCGAAGAAGGCCCCGTCATTGGCGTCAGCCAGCGCGGCCAGACGGGGCACCAGCTTGCGCGCCCGCGGGGTGAGCGAGAGAAGCTGGGCGCGGCCATCTTCAGGGTCTGCCCTTCGCGCGGTGAGGCCCTTGTCGATCAGCCGGTCGGCCAGCTTCGTGATGGCGCCCCTTGTCAGGCCGAGGGTCTCCGCCACGCGGCTCGGCGCAGCGGGCTCCGCCCCATAAAGCGTGCGCAGGAAAACCCATTCGGCCACCGTCACGCCTTCCCCCTCCAGCGCGCGGGCAAAGCTCTGCGACACAGCGTTTGACACCATGCGCAGCCAGAAACCGAGATGAGCATCCAGCGCGGGAACAGGGGCGATCTCTGACATGGCATCCTCTTTATTGACTAGGAAACTAAATCAATAAAGTTTCCTAGTCAACTAAATCAAACGCCGGGAAAGCAAATGCTGCTGAGGGGGGGAGAGCAGAGCAGAGGGGGTGGAGAGCAGAGGGGGCGGAGAGTAGAGCGGAGGGGAGGAGGGAATGGGCGGGTGGAAACGAGGTGGTGGCCGTGGCAGGGCGCGGCGGTGTGCGCGGCCATGACGATCCACGGCAAGGGCGCGTTGGGGCGAGAGAGCAGCTTGGGGACGGGCTGACCGATGGGCAGGGAAGTCTGCGGCACAAGCAGGGCTTGGCCGGGACCGCGCCTGCTTCAGATCAGAGGCGGGCGAGGATTTCGGCGGCGGCTTCGGCCGGTGAGGTCTGGTCGGTGTCGATGATAATATCGGCGGCCGGCATCGCGGCCATCGACGCCACGAAGGTCTCTTTCATCTCGCTGAGAATTTCAGGCGAGCGCAGCTTGCCAAACTCCGCGCGGCTGGAATTGGCAATCCGCTGCATCTGCTCCTCCGGGCTGACCGTCAGGGCAATGAAGATCATCTCGCCGCCGGAATTTTCCACCAGGGTCTTCACCGCTTGCGGAAAGCCCGGATCGACCGTGGGTTCGGGCGCGAAGGTGAAGATCAGGGAGCGGTCCTCGGCCACCGCCGCGCTGAACACATCCATCCAGAATTTCTCCCGTAGACGGATGAAGCTTTCAGAGCCGAAGGGGAAAACCGAGGCCACCGCATCGACCACGAGATGATTGTGGAAGAGGGGCAGGC
Source organism: Hyphomonas sp. NPDC076881 (assembly GCF_050269995.1). Taxonomy (NCBI): domain Bacteria; kingdom Pseudomonadati; phylum Pseudomonadota; class Alphaproteobacteria; order Hyphomonadales; family Hyphomonadaceae; genus Hyphomonas; species Hyphomonas sp. NPDC076881. Next base: position 111,751 of record NZ_JBNNJJ010000006.1, read on the forward strand.
CCGTCTGCCGTGCCAGATGCCTTGCTACGGTCAGCTTGCCGGCAGCAGCCTCGCCATAGATGAAGATCAGGCGCATGGCGGTATCCTTTCAGCGATAGGCCGCAATCGAGCGGACAACCTTGCCTTCCGGGCCGAAGACAAAGGTTTCGGCCACCAGCTCCTCGCGATGGTTCGTGTAAAGAATGGTCAGCGCGTCCGAGCCGATGAGAATATCATCCAGCTCGAAGAAGAGTTGCGGGGCAAGGCCCAGCGCCTTCGTCCAATAGTCCCGCAGGGCGCTCTTGCCGAACACGCTGCTGGCCGAAGTGCCCAGCACCTTTGCGATGCGGGGCGAATGGAACACGATATCCTCGCCATAATGGCTGAGAATGCGCTCGATATCGCGGTCATTCCAGGCCGCCAGCCAGTCGCTGGCAAAGCCTTCGGCAAAGGGCCGGGAGAGCATGGCCCTCAGGCCTGTCCGCTGAGGGCGAGTACATCTTCCACCGTGCGCAGGCCGGGCTTGGGCGCGGTGACGAGCACGGCCATGTTGCCGGGCATATGCTTGTTGTCGAGCATCTTTTCATGCGCCAGCGGAATATCCGCCCAGGTGAACACTTCCGACATGCCGGGGTCGATACGCCGGTTGATCACAAGCTGGTTGGCCTCGGAGGCCTGTTTCAGGTTGGCAAAATGGCTGCCCTGCACGCGCTTCTGCCGCATCCAGAGGAAGCGGGCATCCATGGTGAGGTTAAAGCCGGACGTACCCGCACAAATGACAACCATGCCGCCGCGTTTCACCACGAAGACGGAGACCGGGAAGGTCGCCTCGCCGGGATGTTCGAACACGATGTCGACATCCTTCTTGCCGGTGATGTCCCAGATGGCTTTGCCGAACTTGCGGCTCTCTTTCATATAGTCGTTGAACTCCGGCCCGTTGACCTTCGGCAACTGGCCCCAGCAGTTGAAGTCGTTCCGGTTGATCACGCCCTTGGCGCCAAGGCTCAGCACATAGTCGCGCTTGTCGTCGGAGGAGACCACGCCAATGGCATTGGCCCCGGTCACCGCGCAAAGCTGCACGGCGAAGCTGCCCAGCCCGCCCGAGGCGCCCCAGACCAGCACGTTATCGGCCGGCTTCACGATGTGCGGGCGGTGGCCAAACAGCATCCGGTAGGCGGTGGCCAGCGTCAGCGTGTAGCAGGCGCTCTCTTCCCAGGTCAGGTGTTTGGGGCGCGGCATGCACTGGCGCGCCTGCACGCGGCAGAACTGGGCAAAGGCGCCGTCCGGCGTCTCATAGCCCCAGATGCGCTGGCTGGGCGAGAACATCGGATCGCCGCCATTGCATTCCTCATCGTCGCCATCATCCTGGTTGCAGTGGATGACAACCTCATCGCCCGGCTTCACGCGGGTGACCTTGCGGCCAACCGCCCAGACGATGCCGGCAGCGTCAGAGCCAGCCACATGGAAAGGTTGTTTGTGAACGTCGAAGGGCGAAATCGGCTCGCCGAGCGCGGCCCAGATGCCGTTATAGTTGACGCCGGCAGCCATCACGAGGACGAGCACTTCATCAGAATCGATGTCCGGCACCGGCACCTGCTCGACCTGCATTGCGGTCATCGGGCGGCCATGGCGCTCCCGCCGGATCGCCCAGGCGTGCATCAGCTTGGGCACATGAAACTCGGGCGGGATCTCGCCGATTTCATAAATGTCTTTTTTAACCCGGCCTGCCGTTTCTATGGTCATGGACCTTCCTCCGTCTCTGGTGCATTGGGGGCGGGCTCGCTCTATGCGGCGTCTTCACAGCCCCGTCTGGCGCGGGCACACTGGCAAGTGTTGTGAGGCTTCGCAAGGTCAATGTTGCGCTGCACAATCACTGTTGTCATCTCCTGAGGCTTTTTTGCATGACCGTTTGTCCGCTGGTTCACCTGAATGGCACGCTGCTGCCGCTGCCGGAGGCTCATATTTCGCCGCTGGACCGGGGGTTTCTGTTTGCCCATGCCGCCTATGAGGTCACCGCCGTCTATGGCGGGCGGTTCGTTGATCTGGAGGGGCATGTCGCCCGGCTGCAGCGGACGCTGGAGGGCATTTCCATTCCCGATCCGCATACGCCCGAGGGTTGGGCCAACCTCCACCGGGAGCTGATCGCCCATAATGATCTCGTCGAGGGGCTGGTCTATCTGCAAGTCACCGGCGGGGCCTATGACACGCGCGATTTTGCCGGGCCGGAGCGGTTCACGCCGACCGTCTTTGCCTATGCTGACACCAAACCGCTGATCGGGGCGCAGGCGCGCGACGGCATCGGCGCAGTGTTCATCGAGGATGGCCGCTGGAAACGGCGCGACATGAAAACCACCCAGCTTCTCTCCCAGGCGCTCGCTTACCGGTCCGCCCGGGCGAGGGGGGCGGAAACCGCGCTGATGGTGGAAGACGGGTTTGTCACCGAAGCGGCCTCGGCAAATGCCTGGATCGTCACGAAAGACGGCGAGATCATCACCCGCGACCTATCCCCCGCCATCCTCTCCGGCATCACGCGCGCGGGCGTGATGCGGCTGCGCGAAGCGGGCGGGTTTACCATCACCGAGCGCGCCTTCACACCGGAGGAGGTGGTTAACGCCGCCGAGATTTTCACAAGTTCGGCCGGGGCCATGGTGGCGCCGGTGGTGACCCTGGAAGGCGCCCCCGTCGGCGATGGCCGCCCCGGCCCGGTCACCCGCCGTGTGCAACGGCTTTACTATGAAGCAATGGGCGCAGACGTCGCCGAAGCGGCGCCGTTTGTGCTCGACCGGGGCTGAGGGGAAATACACCGTTATCAATAATAGTGATTTTAACAGAAAGGGGCGACCAAAGTCGCCCCTTTCCCTTGAAAAAACTGAACTTGGTCAGAAACCGTTACGGATTTGCCTGAGCTTCCTCTCCAGTTCCCGAAGTGCTTGGTGCTGTTGAGACTTCGCCCTACGTTGAGCGTTTTCAAGTTGCCTCAGTTTTGCACGCAGCTGAGGACTGCCTTTGATGGGTGCCATATTAGTAGGCCTCCAAAGGCTGTTGGTGGCTTGACACTCGCTTGTTGGTCAGTATCCTGTTCAGACAAGCTTGTTGTCCGCCCTCCAACGGCGGGTTGAATCGCCCCGCAGGTCCGCACGACCTGTGGGGTATTTTCATTAGTCATTTAGAATCGCCGGAATGTCAATACCGACACAAAATGTGGTATTTATATTAGAACATATGGAGTCTATGAGCACATTTAGTGCCGTCACAAACTTCCATAGTTGCTTTTTGAATTTGTCATCCAACCCCGGACATAGATTGCGAAGCGCGACTAAGCGCGGGGCGGGTCATCCGCATCGATAATCTCGCCTTCGATGATGTCGCCGCCCGCCTCCGGGGCGGCGGGGCCGCGGGCGTCTGCGAAGGCGGCGGTGAGCTGGGTGCGCACATCGCCAAGTTCACGCTGCGCGATCCGGGCGCTGATCTCGTTGGCGGCGAGCGCGGCGGCGGCGGGCAGGGCGATCAGGACCGCATCGATCAGCGCAAGCTGCCGGGCAAGCGAGGTGTCCCGGAAAAGCGCGAGCAGGCCCACCGTGATCACGAAGATCGCGATCAGCAGGCCCAGCCGGAAGCCAAACCCCGTCAGCAGCGTGGCGCCGGAAATGGCCGTCTGCGCGCCGGCGGCGGCAGCCAGGCGGCGGCGTTCATAAAGGCCCACAGCCAGCATGGCGGCGGTGAGCAGGGCCAGCGCCAGCGGGCTGCGCTGGAAGATCGCCATCAGCGCGGCGCCGGCCGGAAAGGCCAGCAGTGAGGCCAGGCGCAGGCCAAGGGCGGTCTGGAGGGGGCTGCGGGGCTGGGTCACGGGGTATCTGGCGGGCTCTTGCGGACTGGTGCAGGGTAGGTGGTCGTGCAGGCCGGGGCCTGCAAGTGCGGCAGAGGGGCCGCTTGCCAGCGGCAGGTGGCTCGGCCATGTTGCGCCGCAACATAAGGGAGGCAGGAAGACCATGACAAAAGCCGCCGGAAATTACCAGCACGCACCCGACGAACCCTGGATCTTCCGCACCTATGCGGGGCATTCGACCGCCAGGAAATCCAACGAGCTTTACCGCCTGAACCTCTCCAAGGGGCAGACCGGCCTCTCCATCGCCTTCGACCTGCCGACCCAGACGGCCTATGACGCCGACCATATCCTCAGCAAGGGCGAGGTTGGCAAGGTGGGCGTGCCGGTCAAGCATCTGGGCGACATGCGCGAGCTCTTTGCCGAGCTGCCGCTGGAGACGATGAACACGTCGATGACGATCAATGCCCCGGCCGCCTGGATGCTGGCCCTCTATGTGGCGCTGGCCGATGAGCGGGGCGACAGCCGCAAGAAACTGCGCGGCACCACCCAGAACGACATCGTCAAGGAATACCTCTCGCGCGGCACCTATGTGTTCCCGCCCGAGCCGTCGCTGCGCCTGATCTCGGACATGGTGAGCTGGTGCTATACAGAAGTTCCAAAATGGAATCCCATGAATGTCTGCTCCTACCACCTGCAGGAAGCGGGCGCCACGCCGGAACAGGAGCTGGCCTACGCCCTGGCCACCGCCATCGCCGTGCTCGATACCGTGAAAGCGGGCGGGCAAGTTCCAGAATCAGACTTTGAGACGGTCTTTGGCCGCATCTCATTCTTCGTCAATGCCGGGGTGCGTTTCGTAACGGAACTCTGCAAGATGCGCGCCTTCGTCGATCTCTGGGAAGAGATCGGGCGCGAGCGCTATGGCGTCACCGATCCCAAGGCGCTCCTCTTCCGCTATGGCGTGCAGGTGAACTCGCTGGGGCTGACCGAGCCGCAGCCGGAGAACAATGTCTACCGCATCCTGATGGAAGCCCTGGCCGTGACGCTGTCCAAGCGCGCCCGCTGCCGCGCGCTGCAGTTGCCGGCCTGGAACGAGGCGATGGGCCTGCCGCGCCCCTGGGACCAGCAATGGTCCCTCCGCCTGCAGCAGATCCTCGCCTATGAGACCGACCTTCTGGAGTTTGAAGACATCTTCGATGGCAGCCATGTGATCACCGCCAAGACGCAGGAGCTGAAGGAAAAGGCGCGCGCCACGCTGGCCAAGATCGACGAGATCGGCGGGGCAACCGCGGCCATCGGCTTCATGAAGGAAAGCCTGGTCGGCGCCCATATAGACCGTATACGGGCAATCGAATCGGGCGCCCTCACCGTGGTCGGCGTCAACCGGTTCACCGAGACCGAGCCAAGCCCTCTGGGCGGCGGCGACGGCGCCATCCAGACGGTCGATCCCGCCGAAGAAGCGATGCAGGTGCGTGACCTCAAAGCCTGGCGCGCCGCGCGCGACTCTGCCGCCGCCGAAACGGCCCTGGCGGCGCTGCGCGCTGCCGCCGCCGAAAACCGCAACATCATGGAACCCTCCATCGCCTGCGCCAAGGCCGGCGTGACGACGGGGGAGTGGGGCACGGTGCTGCGCGATGTGTTCGGCGAGTTCCGCGCGCCCACCGGCGTCGCCCTCGTGGTGGCCAGCAGCGGCGAGGAAGATGTTGAAAAGGTGAAAGCAGACGTGGCCCGCGTGTCCCAAGCCTTGGGCCGTACACTGACCTATGTGCTCGGCAAGCCCGGCCTTGATGGCCATTCCAACGGCGCCGAGCAGATTGCCGCGCGCGGGCGCGAAGTGGGCATGGAGGTGATCTATGAAGGCATCCGCTTCACGCCCGCCGAAATCGCCGCTCAGGCGAAAGAGGCCAAGGCCCATGTCGTCGGCCTCTCGATCCTCTCGGGCAGCCATCTCGATCTCGTGCGCGAAACGGTGGCCGAGCTGCGCAAGCTGGATCTCGGCCATGTGCCTGTCGTCGTCGGCGGCATCATCCCGCCCGAAGATGGCCGCGCCCTGCGCCAGATGGGCGTGGCAGCCGTCTATACGCCCAAGGATTTCCGCATCACGGAAATCATGGGTGATGTCACCCGCCTTGTTGAAAAAGCCTGGCTTGTGAAAGGATAGATCCAGGAGTCTGTAGGTGGGCTTGCCGCCGCGCGGAAAACCAGCCTAACGGGAGCGAAGTCAGATGACGGAGCTTCGTCCATGCCTTCTGCTGCCCCGTTCCAGCTTGGCTGGGAAGAATGGATCGCGTTGCGGGAACTGGGCCTTCCCGCGATCAAGGCGAAGATAGATACCGGCGCCAAGACATCTGCCCTGCATGCCAGCGTGATCGAGCCGTTCGGCCCCGCCCATGCCCCGCAGGTGCGCTTCCTGATCCAGCCCGATCCGGGTGATCCCGCGCTGGAGATCACCTGCTCGGCCCCCGTGGTCGACCGGCGCGAGGTGACCAGTTCCAATGGCGAGCGCGAGCTGCGTTATGTCATCGAAACCCATGCCGAGCTTGGCGGGCTCACCTGGCCGATCCAGCTGACGCTGTCGAACCGCGAAACGATGGCCTACCGCATGCTGCTGGGGCGCGGGGCGATCCAGCCAAGCTGGATCATTGATCCGAATGCGTCCTTTCTTCAGCCCCCGCTCGGCTATCAGATCTATCAGGGCCTGCCGCGCCGCAAGCCGGTCAAACGCCCCTTGCGGATTGCGCTGCTGACGCGCGAGCCGAAGAATTATTCTTCCCGCCGCCTGATCGAGGCGGCCGAAAAGCGCGGCCATGTGATCGAGGTGATCGATACGGCGCGCTGCTATATGCGCATCGGCGCGATTGATGCCGAGGTGCATTATGATGGCGAGGCGCTGCCCCGCTATGACGCCGTGATCCCGCGCATCGGCGCCACGATCACCGATTACGGCATGGCGGTGCTGCGCCAGTTTTCCAATACCGGCGCCTTCTGCCTTAACACGGCCGGCGCCATCGGCCGCTCGCGTGACAAGCTGCTGGCCCATCAGATGCTGGCGCGGGCGAAGATCGCGATGCCGATCACGGCGTTCGCGCACAGCCCGAAGGATACCGCCGGCCTTGTGGCGCTCGCGGGCGGGGCGCCGATCGTGCTGAAGCTGCTCTCCTCCACCCAAGGGAAGGGCGTGCTGCTGGCCGAGACGCGCAAATCTGCCGAGCGGCTGGTGGATGCCTTCCGGGGGCTCGACGCGAATTTCCTGGTGCAGGAATTCGTCGAGGAAGCCGGCGGGGCCGATGTGCGCGCCTTCGTGGTCGGCGGCAAGGTGGTGGGCGCCATGCGCCGGCAGGCGGAGAAGGGCGAGTTCCGCTCAAACCTCCACCGCGGCGGCACCGCCAGCGAAGCCCGTCTCAGCCCTCAGGAGCGGGATGTGGCGCGCGAGGCGGCCAAGGTGCTGCGGCTGGAAGTGGCGGGGGTGGATCTGCTGCAGACCAAGGACGGGCCCAAGGTGCTGGAGGTGAACTCGTCCCCCGGCCTCAAGGGCATCGAGAAGGCGACCGGCAAGGACATTGCCGCCCGTATCATCGAGCATCTGGAAACAGTCGTCCGCCCGCTCTCCCGCCACCGGGAGCCGCTCTAGGCGCCCGCGCTCAGTAGCGGCTGAACAGCCGGCCTTTTTCCGTCACCAGGATCACGAGCAGAGACGCCACGCCGAGGATCACGAAGCCGAAGGACAGCGGTACGGTTGTGCCGTCAAACTGCGCGCCGATGATCATGCCGATGATGCTGGAGATCATCGTGGTGGCAAAGCCATAGGCGGCAGACGCCGTGCCTGCGATCTTGCCGAGCGGCTCCATCGCCAGGGCCGAGAAGTTTGACCCCATCATGCCGAAACAGGCAAAGCCGATGGCAAACAGCGGGAAGAACACGGTCAGGTTTTCGCCCCAGATGAGGGTCGCAAGGGTCAGCAGCAGGGTCGAGATGATGAAGGTGAGCAGGGCAATATGGCTGATCCGGCGCATGCCCATCCGCTCCACCAGGCGTGAGTTGGCAAAGTTCGACAGGGCCAGCGCCGCCGCGATCCCGGCAAACCAGTAGGCGAAGGTGTCGCCCTGATCGAATACGTCGCGGAACACCTGTTCGGAGGAGGCGATGAAGGCAAACAGAGAACCGAAGACGAGCCCCGAAGCCAGCATGTAGCCAAAGCTCGCCCGCGTGCGGATGACCTGCATATAGGCAGACATCACGCTGCCGATCTCAAGGGATTGGCGCGCCGCCTTCGGCAGGCTTTCCGGCAGGCGAAACCATGTCCAGGCGAACATCAGCCCGCCCCATACGGCCAGCACGATGAAGATGCCTTCCCAGGGCGCCACATAGAGGATCATCTGCCCAATCGCCGGCGCGATGATCGGCACGATCATGAACACGGTCATCACCAGCGACATGAAACTCGCCATGGCCCGCCCGGCGAACAGGTCGCGCACCACCGCCGAGGCCACCGTGCGCGCGCCGGATGAAAACACCCCTTGCAGGAACCGCGCGGCCAGAAGCGCCCAGAAACTGTGGGCCACGACACAGAGGAAAGCCATCAGCATATAGCCGGCAAGCGCCACGAACAGCGGCGCGCGCCGCCCGAACCGGTCGGTGATCGGGCCCCAGATCAGCTGCGGTGCGCCGAAACCCAGCACATAGGCGAAGATGATCAGCTGCTGCCGGTTCTGGTCGCCGCCTTCCGCCGTCAGGCCGGTGGCGCGCGCAATCTCCCCCAGGGCGGGCAGCATGATGTCGATGGCGATGGCGTTGAGGGCCATCAGGCCCGCAACGATCGCCACGAACTCAACTTTGCGCATGCCTGCCGGTGGGGGCATATGAAGGCCTTCGGCCTTGCCCGCTTCACTTCCGTCCATTCGTCCGGTCTTTCCAAAATCCGGCGTGTCTCAGGCTTTGAAGCCTGGGCCACCCGTCAACAAACCCGGCCTTTTGGACCCATCTTTCCCGCTTGGCCAGAGTTTGGCCGCATAAATTCGTGCGGGCGGATAATTTCCTTGCGAAATGTACACTTCGGGCGGTTCTGGGGGAGTGATAAGGGTTCCCTCATGAAAACACCGATACTCCGTACAGAGCGCTGGGTGGCCCTGGCCACTGCCGGCATGTTTGCGCTTCAGGCCTGTGGCGGGGGCGGTGGGGGCGGGTCCAGTGCCTCGCCGCCACCCCCGCCGCCACCGCCCCCGCCGCCACCGGTGAACCAGCCCCCATCGATCACCTCGCCGGCCACGGTCTCGATCAATGAGGGAACCACCGGCACGGTCTACACGCTGACGGCCACCGATCCGGACGGAGACACACTCACCCGCTCGCTGGTTGCCGGCGGAGATGCCGCGCTGTTCAGCTTCGATGCGGCCACCGGCGTCCTCTCCCTGACCTCGGCCCTCGATTATGAGGCGCCCCAGGATGCCAATGGCGACAATATCTATGTGGTGAACTTCCGCGTCGAAGACGGGCGCGGCGGCGAAGCGGCGCTGGCGGTTCAGATCAGTGTTCTGGATGTGGACGAGACCATCACCGGCATGGCCCTGCGCCGCGTGGCAACCGGCCTCAGCCAGCCGCTCTATCTGGAAGGCATTCCGGGTACGGACCGTGTGGTCGTGCTGCAGAAAGGTGGCCTTGCCCGCGTGCTCAATCCATCGAACGGGCAGGTCGAGAGCGTGGCCTTCCTGGATGTCTCCTCGCAGGTCGGCACTGATGGCGAACAGGGGCTCGTGGGCATGGCCTTCTCGCCCGGCTTCACGGCAGACCGGACAGTCTATGTGAACCTCACCAATACCGCCGGTGATACCGAAATCCGCCGTTACCGGACCTATGCCAACAATCCCCTGCAGCTTGATCCGGCGACGCTCAATATCATCCTGAAGATCAGCCAGGTGGATGTCTATCACAATGGCGGCTGGCTCGGCTTTGGCAATGATGGCCTGCTGTATATCGCAACGGGCGATGGCGGCGGCGTCACCGCCGGCGCAGACCAGAACGCGCAGAATACCAATTCTCTGCTCGGCAAGATCCTGCGCATCGATGTGGCGAACGACGTGGACGATTTCCCTGCCGATGCCGACCGCGACTATCGCATCCCGGCGGGCAATGCCTTTGCTTCCAATGGCAGCGCCGGGCGTCCTGAAATCTTCGCGCTGGGCCTGCGCAATCCCTGGCGGTCAAGCTTTGACCGCCAGACGGGCGATCTCTTCATCGCCGATGTCGGCCAGTCCAATCGCGAGGAAATCAACCGGATGCGCCCGTCCGATGCCGGCGCCAATTATGGCTGGGCCGTGCGCGAGGGCACGGCTTTCTATTCGGGAGACGACTCGCCAAGCTTCACGCCCCCGGTCGCCGACTACGGGCATGGCTCCGGCCCGGCACAGGGCAGCTCCATCACCGGGGGCTATGTCTATCGCGGCAATATCGGCCCCATCCGCAACCATTATCTGTTTGCGGACTTTGTCAGCAACAATGTCTGGTCGGTTCCGGTCTCGTCGCTGACAGTAGGGCAGACACTGGCCGCCAGCCAATTCAACCGCCTGAATGACCAGCTCGTGCCCGATGCCGGAACGCTGAGCAGCATCTCCAGCTTCGGCATGGACAATGACGGCAATGTCTACATCGTCTCCATCGGCGGCAGCATCTTCAGAATTGAGGGCGCCCCGTAAGGCGCCCTCTCATCCTTCCGGCAAGGGGGCTTCAGGCCCGCGGCCTTACGGGGCGGCGCGCTGGATCTGTCCGGCCAGGTTGAAGATCACCTGATCGGCATCAAAGAAGGCCACATCATCGGGCTTGGCGCCCTTGCCCATCACGATCTCGGCGCTGGCGATATAGCTCGTCTGCTCCCGATAGCTGATCGGGCCGTCCCAGAAGGGATCATAGAAGCTGTACCGGCTGTAGCGCACGCTGCGATAGGGATCGTAGAAATACGCCGCGCGCGGGCCGAAATAGCGGTAGTTCAGGTAGAAGTGATCATAATAGGGCGAGTAGGCCGCGCCCGAGGGGATCACGCGCGTATTGGCATCGGTATCCCGGCGCACCACGCGGAAATGGTCATATCCGTTCTGTTTGGTCAGCTCGGCGGCCCGGAACAGCAGATAGGTTTCCACCGTCTTCCGGTCGGTCAGCGAGTTGCCCGAGAACTCCACCTGATAGCGGTTGTCCTCGATCTTCATTTCCGAGAAACCACGATCCGAGACGGTCGCAGGCTGATAGGGCGTCGCCGTGGCGCACGCCGCCGTAAAGGCGAGCGCGGCGACAGCAGCGGCAAGGCTAAGGCGTTTCATGGCACGGCCTCCAAGAGTTTCTTCTGCACTATATAGTGTGACTCTACGAAGATGAACGCCAGCCAACACGCAAGTTCACAACAACGTGACGCAGGCGCCCGGCGATCACGATGCCGTGGCCCGCCAAAAAGAAACGGCAGCCGGGGGCTGCCGTTCCATGAAAATCACCGGAAACCGGAAAAATCAGGCGGTTTTATAGCCGATCACGGCTTTCACTTCGAGGAACTCCTCAAAGCCATGCTCGCCCCATTCGCGGCCGTTGCCCGACTGGCCATAGCCGCCAAACGGCGCCGAGAAGTCAGGGCGCGCGCCATTGACGAGGATCTGGCCGGCGCGGATGCGGTTGGCCACCTCATGGGCTTCCTTGTCCGGGCCCTGAACATAGCCGGCGAGACCGTAAACGGTGTCGTTGGCCATTTCGACAGCATCATCGACGGTGTCATAAGGGATCATGACGAGCACGGGCCCGAAGATTTCCTCGCGCGCGATGGTCATGTCATTGGTGACATTCGCAAACACGGTCGGCCGGGCGAAATAGCCCTTGTTGAAGCCTTCCGGGCGCCCAGGGCCACCGGCAACGAGGGTTGCGCCCTCTTCGATGCCTTTCTGGATCAGGTCCTGAACCTTCTGATACTGGTTGCCGTTGGAGATCGGGCCGATGGCGCCGGGAGGGGCGTCTGCCGGATTGGCAACCTTCACGGCCTCAGCGGTGGCCTTGGCAATCGCGATGGCCTGATCCTGCTGGTCCTTCTGCACGAACATCCGCGAAGGCGCGTTACAGCTCTGGCCCGAATTGGTCATCATGTTCATGATGCCGCTGGAAACAGCCTTCTGCAGATCGGCCGTAGGCAGAACAATATTCGGGCTCTTGCCGCCAAGTTCCTGGGCCACGCGCTTCACCGTCGGCGCAGCGGCCTGGGCCACCAGCACGCCGGCGCGCGTCGAACCGGTGAAGCTCACCATGTCCACATCGGGGTGGGACGACATCGCCGAGCCAACGCCCGGGCCATCGCCGTTCACAAGGTTGAACACGCCCTTGGGCACGCCGGCCTCATGCAGCACTTCGGCAAAGATCATCGCGTCGAGCGGGGCAATTTCCGAAGGCTTCAGCACCATGGTGCAGCCCGCCGCGATGGCCGGGGCAACTTTACAGGCGATCTGGTTCAGCGGCCAGTTCCAGGGCGTGATGAACGCGCACACGCCAATCGGCTCCTTGCGCAGCAGGGTGGTGCCTTTCAGCTCCTCCCATTTGTATTCACGCAGGACGCCGGCGGTGGTGGCGAAATGGCCAAGGCCCGAGGGCACCTGGGCGGCATTGGCCAGCCACATCGGCGCGCCCATCTCCTCGGAGATCGCCTTGGCAAGGTCGGGCATCCGCTTCTGCAGGCCGGCGGTGATCTTGTCGAGCAGATCGGCGCGGTATTCCACGCTCGTCTGCGAGAAGGTCTTGAAGGCGCGCTTGGCGGCAGCAACCGCCTTGTCCACATCTGCGGCAGAGCCGATGGAGATGACAGCGAAGTTCTCTTCCGTGGCAGGGTTTTCGACTTCCAGGGTGCGCGGCGTTACCGGATCAACCCATTCGCCATCGATATAGAATTTGAGATATTGTTGCATCAGTAGGGCCTCCCTTTGGGCGCATCTTATTGAGCCATCCCCTTGACTATAGGAGAGGTGTCCCCGTTTCGCCACTCCTGACGCGGGGGGAGGGCGCATCAATAGGCATGGCTTCTGAAATATTGATCGATTATTCTTTCGAGCTTCGTCCGGTGTGGAGGGAAGAGCTTTGATCGCAATTGTTGTGAAGCGGCAGCGACAGGAGGATAATAAATCCTGTGAAAGTCTAAGGCAATATCAATATCATAATCATTGAAATAGCACAGGACAAAAACGCTCTTTTGCGCTCGCATTCTTCGTATATTTGGAACGGGGATCGATTTTGCAAAGCTTTGAATTCCATATAATGGATGGTCACAATCTATAATGGAGGAGTACGTTTTCAGTAAATTGTTTATAGATTTTGATTTTGCGCAGATTATTACACTCGGACGAACTTCATTATCAGCGATTTTGGCTAATTCTGCACTTGAGTACTGACTAAAAAACCCAGCGATTTTCGGGTCTCTGGTGAAGTCCAAAAGTGGCGTGTGTATGCCATAATGCTGGGCTATTGCAAAAATCCGGTATGGCTCTTCATGGATATCTTTCAGTTCTGGTTGCCTGCGAACCCACTCGGTAAAATGCAGCAAGCGGTCTTTGTCCGCCTTCTTTCTTCTGCCGGTGGGAGCAAGATTGGTGTTCATCTTCTGCCCACGGAACAAATCCCATCCTTGCCTTTTTAGCTGGTGGCAGCGCTTTAGGGCGTCCGAATATGACAATGCATTCTCGCCCAACCATTTGTCACTGAAGGGCGTATTTGTATCGTACAGATGTTGCCATTCAGGGTTGTTGGAAAAATATGGCGTCTCATCGCTTGCAGGCATTTCCACTTTATCGCCCTTTAACACCAATTGCTGATTTATTCGTGGGGTTTGTATGTCGGGGATGCATGCTGCATAAGTTGCGCTTTACTTCTTCGTCTTCACCCAGCCGCGTCCGGCCATGCAATTGATGTAGTTCACCTCGATGCCATAGCTGATCTGCTGGCAGGCGGCGCGGGCGGATTCGTAGGGCATGGCCCCCTCCCGGGCGGTCCAGCCATCATTTGGGGTGCTGGCGCAGGCGGAAAGCAGGGCGGCGGCAGCAAGGGCGGGCGCGATCTGTCTCATTTCTTTTTCATGTTCCCGAAAATGCCGCGCAGGATGTAGCGGGTAACTTCGCGGCTGATTGTGGTGGCGGCGGTGTTGGTGGCGCGCTCGGTGGGCGTCATCCGGCGCGAGCGGCTGGCTGTGGTGGTGCGCCCCTTGGCCGGGGCCTTGGCAGCGGTCTTGGCCTTGGCGGCCGCTTCCTTTTCCTTCTCTGCCGCCAGTCTGGCCTTCTCGGCAACCTTGGCGGCTTCGGCTTCCTTCTTGGTCAGGATTTCATAGGCAGACTCCCGGTCCACCATCTTGTCATACCGGCCAAAGAGCGGGCTTGCCTTGTTGATCTCGGCGCGCTCGGCATCGGTCACCGGGCCAAGGCGCGAGGCGGGCGGGCGGATCAGCGTGCGCTGCACGACAGACGGCGTGCCCTTGGCGTCGAGTGTCGAGACCAGCGCTTCGCCCACGCCCAGCTCGGTGATCACGGTCTCGGTCTTGAAGGCGGGGTTGGGCCGGAAGGACGCAGCGGCAGATTTCACCGCCTTCTGCTCCATCGGCGTATAGGCGCGCAGCGCGTGCTGGATGCGGTTGCCAAGCTGGGCCAGCACGCTCTCGGGCACATCGCGCGGGTTCTGCGTCACGAAATACACCCCCACCCCCTTCGAGCGGATAAGGCGCACCACCTGCTCGATCTTCTGCAGCAGGGCCGGGGCTGTGTCCGTGAACAGAAGATGGGCCTCGTCGAAGAAGAAGACGAGGCGCGGCTTTTCCGGGTCGCCAATCTCAGGCAGCTCCTCGAAGAGTTCCGACAGCAGCCACAGCAGGAAGGTGGAATAAAGCTTCGGGCTGTTGATCAGCTTGGTCGCGTCCAGAATGTTCACATAGCCGCGCCCGTCACGGGTCGTGCGCATGAAATCTGCCAGCTCCAGCGCCGGCTCGCCGAAAAAGCTCTCCGCCCCGGCGCGCTCCAGCACCAGCAATTCGCGCTGCACGGCGGCCAGCGAGGCAGGCGCCACATTGCCATATTTGCGGCTCACCTCTTCGCGAATGCCGGGCTCGCCCAGATGCGCCAGCAGCTTGCGCAGGTCTTTCAGGTCCAGGATGCGGAAATCGGGATCGTCCACGCAGCGGTCGTCCGCATACTGAAAGGCAATGTTGAGAATGCCTTCCTGCACGGCGGTCAGCCCCATCAGGCGCGAGAGCAGCACCGGCCCCATCTCGGCAATCGTGGCGCGGATAGGGTGGCCCTTCTCGCCGAACACGTCCCAGAAGATCACCGGCGCGGGATGATAGGTCAGCGGGCCCATCGCAATGGCTTCCGCCCGGCTGGTGAAGGAGGCATGCGCCTTGTGGGTTTCCGTGCCGGCAAAGGCGATGCCCGAAAGGTCGCCTTTCACATCGGCGGCGAATACCGGAACGCCCGCATCGGCAAAGGCCTGCGCCATCACCTGCAGGGTCACGGTCTTGCCGGTGCCGGTGGCGCCGGCAACCAGCCCATGCCGGTTGGCCACTTTCAGGATCAGCGACTGGGCGTCATCCGGCGTGCCGGCGCCATCGGCGTCGGCGCCCCCCAGGAAGATTGTCTCGCTCATGCCGCCGCCCCTTGCTGATATGGTCTGAAATCAAGGCCCAGAGGCTAGCTGTTCCGGAGATTTCAGCAAGCGCCACCGCGCAGGTATCTCCCGCTTGACGGGGAAGGGGCGCCGCCCCACCCTGACGGCTCACATCCAATCGGAGCAGTAAATGGGCAGCGCCACCAAGACCGGCATCTGGATCATCGCCACGGGCGTGATCATCGCGCTGCTGTATCTGGGCCGGGATATCCTGGCCACCTTCGCCATGGCCGTCTTCGTCTTCCTGATCATCGAGGGCTTCGGCACGGTCATCAACAATGCCTCGCGCACCATCCATATTGGCCTGGCGCGTATCCTCGCGGTGTTGCTGGTGGTGGGCGGCTTTGTCGGCTTCATCGCGCTGATGGCCAATGGCGTGGCCGAGTTTGGCCGCGACGGCGCAGACTATGAAGAGAAGATCAACGGCCTGATCGCCGATGTCTATGCCGTGGCCCATCTGCAGGAGGCCCCGACGCTCACCCATCTGGTGTTTGACCAGGGCGGCCAGCGCTTCTTCGCCACCATCGCCAATTCCGTCAGCGGTCTTTCCGGCGATATCGTACTGATCCTGATCTATGTCGCCTTCCTGTTCACCGCCCAGTCGATGTGGACGCAGAAGCTCGACAACATCTTCCCTGATTCGCAGCGCCGCGAAGCGGTCCGCCGGATCGGCAATGACGCCCGCCTCGCCATCGAGAAATACCTCTGGACGCAGACGGTCATCTCCGCGCTGATCACCTTCTTGACCTATATCTCGCTATTGGCACTGGGCGTGCAAAATGCCCTGTTCCTCTCGGCCCTGATCTTCGTGCTGAACTATATCCCCACCGTGGGCTCTATTGTCGCAGCGATGGTGCCGCCGCTGTTTGCCCTGGTCCAGCCTGGGGTACCCGGATGGGTACCCGATGTGGCGCTGCAGGAATCCTACATCTATGCCGCCATCGTTTTTGCGGTGGTCAGCTTCTGGCAGTTCTCGATCGGCAATTTTGTGCAGCCGCGGATGATGGGCGATTCGCTCAATCTCTCGGCCCTCGTGGTCCTGCTGGCGCTGGCCATCTGGGGCGTCATCTGGGGCATTCCCGGCATGTTCCTGTCGGCTCCGCTGACCGTGCTGATGATGATCCTCTTTGCCCAGTCCCCGCATACAAGATGGATCGCCATCCTGCTGTCGGCAGACGGCAAACCCAAGGGCGGCGCCCTGCAAGAGGGGGAAGCCGTCTGACTGCCGGGTGGGCTAGCCAACCCGTTATTGAAATGTTACATGCGGGTCGGGTTTAGGCTGTATGGCAATTGATTCCGGGTTGCTGCACTACTGAAAATTAACGTTTGTGACGTCGGATTGTGGTTGATTTGCCGCCGTCAGAAACAACATAAAACAAGATCAGGCTTCCGCGTGCGTCCCCCCACCCAGCCTGCGGAATTTGCCTGTAGGGCCCGCTGGACATGTCCCCGTCTGGCGGGCCCGCTTGTTTTCCGGGCCGTCTCCCCATCTTCCTTGAATCCGCGCAACCGTTTCATTCGGAACATGTTTCTTGATGCCTTCCCTTAGGGCGGGTAGACCCGGTGTTTGACCGGTTTTCGAGCAAGAGTCGTTTCCATGCCCCGTTCCACCACCGCCCATGGGCCTGCCAGCCAGGTTCTCGATCAGATTCTAGAGGAAGCTGCCCGGGAGGATGTCTCCGGCCTGAGTGAGGCAGACATCCGGGCGCTGGCGCAGCGCCTGTGGGATTGGGCCGAGGGGGTTCCGGCAGGCGCGCGCGCCGTTCACGTTTCCGTGAAAGCCGAAGGCGCCAGCGGCCCGCTGCAACGCAGCCTGCTTCAGGTCGCCGGGCCGGACATGCCTTTCCTCGTCGATTCGCTGCTGGGGGAATGCGCCGCCCAGGGCCATGAGGTGAAAACCCTGTTCCACCCCGTCGTCACCATGGCCGATGGCCGGATGGTCTCGGTCATCCAGGTGCACACTGCGCTGCTCACCCCGCATGAGGCCACGCTGCTGGAAGAGGGGGTGCGCGCCACCCTGGCCGATGTCGAACGCGCCGTGTCCGATCACGCCGCCATGCGCGCCCGGATGCGGGCCGAGATGAAGCGCATCTCCAGCCTGCCGCATATTCAGTCTGCGGAGCGGGATGAAGCGGTTGCCTTCCTTGAATGGCTCTCGCGCGAACATTTCGTCTTCCTCGGCGCGCGCGAGTATGACTTTGAAACCGACGCGGAGGGCCGGGTTGTGCCGGCCGAGCCGCTGATGGTCGAAGGCTCCAATCTCGGCGTCCTGCGCGATGAAAGCCTCAACGTCCTCAGCCGCGACAGCGAGCCCCTCGTCCTGACGCGCGAGATCGGCGAGTTCCTGCAATCGCCCGTGCCGCTGATCATCGCCAAGTCGACCCTGCCGAGCCGGGTCCACCGCCGCGTGCCGTGCGATTATATCGGCGTGAAGAAGTATGATGAGGAAGGCCGCGTCAATGGCGAGGTCCGCTTCCTCGGCCTCTTCACGGCAGAGGCGTATGACGAGACGGCCCGCTCCATTCCCTTCGTGCGCCGCCGCGTGCAGAAGATCATGACCGCGTCGGGCGCCGCCCCCGGCGGGCACACCGAAAAGGCCCTCGCCAACCTGATCGAGACCTGGCCGCGCGACGAGCTGTTCCAGACCCGCTCGACCATCCTGGGCCCGATGATCATGGGCGCGCTGCATCTCATCGGCCGCCCGCGCACCCGCGCCTTCCTGCGCCGGGACGAGTTTGACCGGTTCGTCACCGCGCTCGTCTTCGTGCCGCGCGAATCCTATGACACGGCCCTGCGCCAGCGCATCGGCGCGCTGCTGACTGAGGCCTATAAGGGCGACCTGAAAAGCTTCCAGCCCTATTTCGATTCCGGCCCGCTCGCCCGCGTGCATTTCGAGATTGCGCTGCACCCGGATCATCCCGAGCCCGATCCGGCGGTTCTGGAACAGCGCATCATCGATCTGGCGCGCACCTGGGATCAGGGCTTCCGCGACCTGCTGATGAGTTCAAGCCTGACCGGCGCAGACCGGGAAGGGGCGCGCAGTTTCATCGGCGCCTTCAACGCCGCCTACCGCGAAGCCTTCCCCCCGGAAGAAGCCCTGTTGGATGTCACCTGCATGGCCGCCCTCAGCGCCGGCCGGCCCATCGTGGCGCGGGCCTACCGGCTGGAAACGGATGATCCGTCCAAGGTGCGTGTGAAAATCTACACGCGCACCGGCTCTATCCCGCTGTCCCGCTGCGTGCCGGTGTTCGAGAATCTCGGCCTCTTCGTGGATTTCGAAACCGGCTATCCCGTCCGCCCTCAGACGAAACCCGTCGAGGATGCGCCCGATGTCTACTGGGTCCACTCCCTGGCGATGCAGACGGCGGATGGCTCGGCCCTCGCGCTGGAAAGCATCGCCCATGCCTTTGAGCAGGCCTTCCTGGCCGTCTGGGGCGGCAGCGCCGAAAATGATGGCTTCAACAAGCTGGTGCTGGTGGCCGGGGCAAGCTGGCGTCAGGCCGCGCTGATCCGCGCGCTCGCCTCCTATCGCCGCCAGAGCGGCCTTGACCAGCCTCAGGAAGTCCAGGAAGCCGCGCTCGCCCGCTACCCCGCCGTCACCCGCCTGCTGCTCGATCTTTTCGCCGTCCGCTTTGATCCGGAGGCGCACAAGTCCCTGGACGCGCGCAAGAAGGCGCAGGCCGCACTGGTGGCCAGGTTTGAAGATGCGATGAAGGATGTCGTCAGCCTGGCAGACGATATCGTCCTGCGCCGGATGTTCCACCTCGTCGAAGCCATTCAGCGCACGAACTTCTACCAGGAAGACGAGACTGGCGGCGTCCGCCCCTTCATCAGCTTCAAGGTGGCCAGCCGCGAACTGGCAGACCTGCCCGAGCCCAAACCCTTCCGCGAAATCTTCATGCACAGCCCGAAAGTGGAGGGCGTCCACCTGCGCTTCGGCCCGGTGGCGCGCGGCGGCCTGCGCTGGTCAGACCGCCCGTCGGATTACCGCACCGAAGTCCTCGGCCTCGTCAAGGCCCAGCAGGTGAAGAACGCCGTCATCGTGCCGGTGGGCTCCAAGGGCGGCTTCTATCCCAAACAGCTCGCCGACCGGTCAGACCGCGACGCCTGGTTCGAAAGCGGGCGCGACGCCTACAAGCAGTTCATCACCGCGCTGCTCGGCGTGACGGACAATATCGTCCATGGCAAGGTCGTGCATCCTCCGCGTACGGTCATCTGGGATGGGGAAGATCCCTATCTCGTGGTTGCCGCCGACAAGGGCACCGCCACCTTCTCCGACACCGCCAACGCCATCAGCCTTGAAAAGGGCCACTGGCTGGGCGACGCCTTCGCCTCCGGCGGCTCGGCCGGGTATGACCACAAGAAAATGGGCATCACCGCGCGCGGCGCCTGGGAAGCGGTCAAACGCCACTTCCGCGAAATGGGCCGCGACATCCAGACCGAGCCTTTCTCCGTCATCGGCGTCGGCGACATGTCGGGCGATGTGTTCGGCAATGGCATGCTGCTGTCGCCGGAAATCCGCCTCGTGGCCGCCTTCAACCATATGCACATCTTCCTCGACCCCAATCCGGGCGACGCGAAGAAAAACCTTGCCGAGCGCGAGCGCATGTTCGCCCTGCCGCGCTCAAGCTGGGCAGACTACAACACCAAGCTCATCTCCAAGGGCGGCGGCATCTTCGAGCGCTCGGCCAAGTCGATCACGCTGACGCCGGAGATCAAGTCGCTCGCCGGTATCAGCAAGGATGTTGTCACGCCTGACGAGTTGATCAACGCGCTGCTCAAGGCAGAAGCTGATCTCCTCTGGTTCGGCGGCATCGGCACCTATGTGAAGGCTGCCCATGAAAGCCATAGCGATGTCGGCGACCGCGCCAATGACGGCGTGCGCGTCAATGGCCGGGATCTGAAGGCCAAGGTGATCGGGGAAGGGGCCAATCTCGGCATGACCCAGGCCGCCCGGATCGAGTTCGCCCTCGCGGGCGGGCGCCTCAACACCGATGCCATCGACAATTCCGCCGGTGTGGATTCGTCCGACCACGAAGTGAACATCAAGATCCTCGCCGCAGAGGCCATCCGCCTCGGCGCGCTGAAGGAGGCTGAGCGCAACCCGATGCTGGCGCAGATGACCGATGATGTCGCCCGCCTCGTGCTCACGCATAACTATGACCAGACCAACACGCTGACCCTGGCCGAGGCCACCGCCAGCGAGGACCATGAAGCGCTTGAGCGGGTGATGGTCTATCTGGAAGAGCGCGGCGTGCTTAACCGTCCGCTCGAAGGGCTCCCCTCCACCCAGGAGATGCAGGCCCGCGCCGCCGAAGGCCGCCCGCTCACCCGGCCGGAACTGGCCGTGCTGCTCGCCTGGTCGAAGATTGTCCTCTTCGATGATATCGTCGCGTCCGATCTGCCGGATGATCCGTGGTTTGCCGAAGTGCTCAAGGGCTACTTCCCCAGCCCGATCGATGGCTTCGGCGAGGCCCTCGCCAATCACCGCCTGCGCCGCGAGATCATCGCCACGGTCATCGCCAACCGCAGCCTGGATCTGGGCGGCCCCGTCGCCATCCAGCGCCTGCGGGAACTCACCGGGGCGGCGCCCGCCGCCGTCATTCGCGGCGTTGAGGCGGCCCGCGCCGTGCTGGATATCGCCGGCTTCCGCAAGGAAGTCTTCGCGCTGGATAACAAGGTCTCTGCTGATCTGCAGACGGAGCTTCAGATCGAGGCCGTACAGGCCGTCAGCGAAGCTGCCGCCTGGTTCATCCGTGTTCTGCCGGATAAGTCCACCGGGGATGCCGTCAGCCTCACCTATGCCCCGCTGAATGAGCTCAAAGCCGCCCTCAGCAGCATCCAGACGGCCTATCCCGCCGCGCGGATCGAGCGGTCGGCCCGTGCCTTCATGAAGCGCGGCGCCCCCGAAGCGCTCGCCCGCTGGGCCTCGGCGATGAACTATTTTGCTCAAGGCCTCGTCGTCACCGACATCGCCGCCCATTCGGGCCGCAAGGTCGCCGAGGCCGGCGCCACCTTCTATCAGGTGGGCGATGCCCTGCGGCTCGACCGCCTGCGCACCTCGGCGCGCGAGGGCCTCGCCCATGCGCCCTATTGGGACCGTGTCGCGGGCCGCCGCCTCATCTCCGAACTCGTGCGCCTGCAGGCCAGCGTGTCGGAAGAGGCGCTCTCGGCGGGCGGTGTGGAGGCCTGGCTCGAAACGCGCAGCGAAGGGCGCAAACAGCTCCTCGCCACGCTTGGCGCGCTCGGCAAGGATCGCGACTGGTCCTTCGCCAAGTTCGCCCTGTCCGCCGACGCGGTGCGCCAGTTCATGGGCCGCTGAGGCAGCGTTCAGCAACTGTTCAGCCATCGTGCCCCTGTCTGCTATTCATCAGACAGGGGACGGTCATGCGCATATCATTGTTTATTTCAGGGCTATTGGCGTTTGGGCTGGCGGGTTGCGCTTCGTCTGGCGTGACACCCCCTCAGTCAGACTTTGCAGAGGCGGGCACAATCGCTGCCGCTCCCGAAGCTTCGCCAGAAACAACTCAGGCCGGGCGGCCGCGTTTTTACGGAAAAACGGGCGAGGACGCCTATATCTACCATCAGGTCTGGGGCGATTGCGCCATGCTCGATCATGGCGTCGGGCGCAATTACGCCTGGGGGCGATACCGCATGCCACTGAACGGCGTCAGCCATGAAATCGTCGAGGAAGGCATTCGCTTCACCTGTACCGATGGCAGCGACTGTATCGAAGGGGGCATCCTCGAAGACACGCCCGGCCGGACGAGCGAGCATACCGTTCCATTCCAGTCAGCCGAGTTTACCGGAACCTATCTCGCCCAGGTCGCAGACCTGCGCGCAGCCTGCCAGGCGGCTGCCCCCGCGCCATAGGTCAAAAAAATCCCGCAATCGCGCGCGGCTCCACACAACGTTTACGCATGTTATCCACAGTGTGGCGCATGCTTCGATTGTATCACTGGCCCCTTGATCCCGCTGGACGCATGGTGCGGCTCGTGCTCGCTGAAAAAGGCGAGCCCTTCGAAGCTGTGCCGTCCCGCCCCTGGGCGCCGGAACTCGAGATCGCCTCCATCGCGCCCGGCGCGGTGGCCCCGGCTGTGGTGTCCACCCATGGCAGCGCCGCCCGGTTCGCAGCCTGTGGCACGCGCGCCATCTGCGAGCATTTCGAGGAAGTCCGCCCGGTGCCCGCGCTGCTGCCCGATGATCTCTCCGAACGCGCCGAGGCGCGCCGCCTCTGGGCCTGGGTGGAGGCTGGCATGGAGGAGGTGACCGACAATCTCCTCTCCGAGCGCGTCACCCAATGGACCCATCGCGGCCGCCAGCCTGATTCCGACAGGCTGCGCCGCGGCGCCCATGCCCTGCGCGGCCGGCTGACCTATCTCAACGCCCTCACCGAAACGCGCGGCAATCTCGCCGGCCGCCACCTGTCCCTGGCGGATCTCGCCGCCGCCGCCCATCTTTCCGCCTACGACTATTTCGGCGATGTGCAGTGGGAGGCCGTGCCAGACCTCAAAGCCTGGTATATGCGCATCAAGTCCCGGCCGAGCTTCCGGCCCCTGCTTGCTGACAGGCTGGACGCGGCGCGCCCGGCGCCGCACTATGCCGAACTGGACTTCTGAGGAGGCGGCATGTTCCGGTATATTCTGAGCGCGCTTGCGGGCGCGATGTTTGTCGTCTGCAATGCCTTTGCCGAACCAAGCATGGCGGAGATGCAGAGTGCCGCACGTTGGTCAGCCCAATTGCAGACCGCCGTGCAGGACTTGATCCGGAACTTTGACCATCTCGACGAGTATTCCGTCATCATGGAGCAGGTGATGGCGGAAATGCTGACCGAGGAAGAAGCCCTGCTGCAGATTGGCGCGGTCACCGCAAGCTTCAATAAGAATGTTGATGACTATGTTGCCGCGCTGGAAGCTATGCCACCTCATCCGATGGCCTCCTATCCCCTCGGCAAGGCGATGATTGAAACGCGCGAAAACCTGGTCAGCCAGGCTGGCACATTTGAGATCTTCTTCGGACGTCTCGACACGCTCAGCCGCAAGGCGATCGAGGGGGATGGGGGCGCTGTTGTGCAGCTCTCCGGTGAAGTTTTCCGCAGTGCGGCCTTCCTTCTCAGCACGGAGATCGCGATGATGCGCCCGCAGATCGCCGCCCTTGAAACCATGAATCCGTTGCGGAATCTCAATCTGGCGGTTGTGGGGCAGAACGAATTCATGCGTGAAGTCCTGCTTGCCGAAGCCAGCTTTCGCTTCGGCCCTTCGCCGGGTTTTTCGAATGGCGACCTTTCCCTCGCCGCTGCTTCGCTTGCCGCTGCGCGCCGCGAGGTTGCCAATGGCCGGCGGAATACCGCTAAGCTGCGGTCGCTGCTGCTTGAAGAGAAGGCGATGCAGGGCGCCGATCAGGCCTTTTACGACAAGTTGATCGGCATGGTGGAAACCTTCTCTGACGACTGGACCGAAATGAACCAATCCCTGACAGAAGCAGAAGCCCTGCTCAAAATGATGAACGAGGGCGACGAAGATGTAGAGGCTGCCTTCGATGCCTATCTCGAAAGTTCCGGGATCGTTGCCCAGAACATCTTGGACCGGCAACTCGCGCGGTCCTCGCTGGTGGCCAACTGATCCGGGGTAATGTGAGCGGTATTGGGGAAACGCTGAAGGAACGGGCCCTCGCCCTCGGCTTCGATGCGGCGGGCATCGCGCGCGCCGATGAGGCCTGGCCGGCGGGCGAGCGCCTGAAAACCTTTGTGGAGCTTGGCCGCCATGGCGACATGGCCTGGATGGAAACCACGCTGGAGCGCCGCAGCGCCCCCACCGCCATGTGGCCAGAGGCCCGCTCCGCCCTCGTCGTCGCCCTGAATTACGGCCCCGATCACAACCCCCTCGATACCCTCTCCGAGACCGCCACCGGAAACATCTCCGTCTACGCACGGGGGAGGGACTATCACGATGTCATCAAGTCCCGCCTCAAACAGCTCGCCGGAGAGGTTGCTGAGGTCACCGGCGCAGACGTGAAGGTCTTCGTCGACACCGCCCCGCTGATGGAAAAGCCGCTGGCTCAGCGCGCCGGCCTCGGCTGGCAGGGGCGCCACACCAATCTCGTCAGCCGCCAGCTCGGCTCCTGGTTCTTCCTCGGCACCGTGCTGACCAGCGCAGACCTCACCCCCGACGCCCCGGAGCCTGACCATTGCGGCTCCTGCCGTGCCTGCCTCGATATCTGCCCCACCGCCGCGTTCCCCGCGCCCTATCAGCTCGATGCCCGCCGCTGCATCTCCTATCTCACCATCGAATATGGCGGCCCCATCCCGGCGGCGTTTCGCCCCGCCATGGGCAACCGCATCTATGGCTGCGATGATTGCCTGGCCGCCTGTCCCTGGAACAAATTTGCCAGCAGCGCGTCTGAAGCAGCACTCTATGCGCGCGCAGAACTGAAAGGACCGGGCCTGGACGAGCTTGCCGCCCTTGACGACGCAGCCTTCCGCGAAGTCTTCTCCGGCTCCCCGGTGAAGCGCTCGGGGCGCGACCGGTTCGTGCGCAATGTCGCCGTCGCCATCGGCAATTCCGGAGAGCCGCGCCTGACGGCCAGCCTGCTGGCGCTGCTGCAGGACGACGCCCCCATCGTGCGCGGGGCGGCGATCTGGGCGCTCGCCCGCCTTGATCCTGCCCGCTTTGCCGAAGAAAAGGCGCGCCGCCGCCCTTCGGAGCATGATAGGACGGTGATCGCAGAATGGGATGAGACACCGGCATGAGCGACAGCCTGACCCCGCCGCCTTCGTTTGCGCTGGCGCCCGCCCCGGAGGCCCCCGCGCCAAAGCGCAAGGCGCCCCTCTGGCGGCGCCTCCTGGTGGGGCTCGTCCTGGCCGGCATCGCCGTCTTCCTGCTGTTCCATCTCTATGCGCTTATCCTGCGTTTCGCGCCCACGCCCGGCACCCTCCTGATGTCCCAGCGCAGCCTGGAAGGGCAGGATGTGCGCTATGACTGGGTGCCCCTCGACAGGATTTCCCCGCGCCTTGTCCACGCCGTCATCGCGGCCGAAGACGCCAAATTCTGCACCCATGGCGGCATTGACTGGGAAGCTGTCGAGGCGGCCCGCGAATGGAACGCCAAAAACCCGGACCGCAACCGCCGTGGCGGCTCCACCATCAGTCAGCAAACTGCCAAGAACGTCTTCTTCTGGAATGGCGGCGGCATGCCCCGCAAGGCGGGCGAAGCCTGGATGACCTATGTGATCGAAACGGTCTGGGGCAAGCGGCGCATCATGGAAGTCTATCTCAATGTCGCCGAATGGGGCGATGGCCTCTTCGGCGCCGAGGCTGCGGCTCAGGCCCGCTTCGGCAAATCCGCCGCTGACCTCTCAGAGCGCGAAGCCGCGCTGCTCGCCGCTGTTCTTCCGTCTCCGAACAAATGGAAAGCCGTCAATCCGGGGCCTTATGTCCAGCGCCGCGCCGGCTCCATCCAGGGCCGCATGCGCGTCGTCGCCAATGAGGGCTATGCGGCCTGCGTCTTCGGCGGCGAGGCGCCCCGGCCGCCAGCGGGCGAGCGTCCCAAAGGCGAAACCCCCAAACCCCCGCCGGTGCTGGAAGAGTTGCCCGAAGCCCCCGAAACCGGGGAGGAGGCCCTCGGCGCGCCCCCCGAAGAGATCGGCACGGATGTGCCCCGCAACGCCAATGACGAGCTGAACGACCTTCTCAACGCCGCCGACGAATCCCTGCGCGCGCCCCCGCCGCCGGCAGAAGAAGGCGAGCCGGCCCCCTCCGGCGAGATCACGGATGAGCCGGTCCCAGAACCTGCGCCCGAACCCGCGCCCGGGCCTCTGCCCGAAGCGGCCCCCGCCGAAGAGGCCCCCTCCGGCCCCGCCGAACTGCGCCCCCCGGAATAACCTCCGTATAGGGCGCAACCCGCGCGGCGCCGCGCCCTGGCCAGTACTTGGCCTGTCTCTATCCTGTCCGGATTTGTCCAGATCTGTCCCCGGATTGTCCGCAGAAGTCCCGCCAATCTGGGCAAAATCACCCCGCCTGCAGGGCCAAAAACGCCGCAAAACAGGCCAGGTCATCCCTGCTTGTCCCGCGTCCTTTTCCCGTGAGGACTGCAGAGGCGCGCCCGCCAATCCGGCTGGGGGCGCCGGCGTGGGAGGATGCGTTCATGATGGACGATCTGACAAATTTGAAGCCCCCGCGCCGCTTGCGGGCGGGAAGTGGGCGCCAGCGGCGGCTATTGCGGCTGGTCTGGCTGGCCGGCTGGCGCGTGGCCGATATGGCGGCCCTGACCGGTGAGTGCGAGCGCACCGTGCGGCGGCGGCTGGCCGATCTTGATCTGATGCAGGACGAGGCCCCCGGCGAGATGGCGCGGCTGCTGGTCGCCGTGCAGCAGGATTGTGTGGCCGACGCGCTGGCCAGCAGCGGCGAGATGAAGGAGGCCGTGGCCACGCACCAGAAAATGGCCGCAACCGCGCGCGTCATGCAGGCAGTGGAGAAGGAACATCAAGGCAAGGATAGTGAGCAGACGGATGAAGACTGGAGAGAGCGAGCCCTCGAAGAACTTGAACGCATGGTCGGCGTGGACCCCGGACTCGAGACGAAAGCTGCTGCGGGCGGTGCAGGAGAAGCGTACAAAACCCCTCAGCGAGCCGATGAAAACCATGCTGGCCGCTCACGGGTTTCTGACGTTACGCCGGGATACACAGGCGCCGCCGCCGGGCCTGAAGCGCACATGGTTGCTTTCGGGGGGCCGTGGCGCGGGCAAGACGCGGGCAGGGGCCGAATGGGTCCGCTGGGCGGTGCTGCAGGCGGGCTACCGCCGGGTGGCGCTGGTGGGGCAGAATTATCCGGCCGTCCGTGAGGTGATGATCGAGGGGCCGAGCGGCCTCCTGGCCACCTCGTCGGAGATTGACCGCCCGCTCTGGCAGCCCTCCCGCCAGCGCCTGCAATGGCCAAACGGCGCGGTGGCCTATGCCTTTTCCGCCGAAGATCCCGAAAGCCTGCGCGGGCCGCAATTCGACCTTGCCTGGTGTGACGAGGCCGGCGCCTGGGGCAAGGGCGAAGCGGTGTGGGACAATCTCCAGCTTGGCCTGCGGCTGGGGCCCTGCCCGCTGGCAATGGTCACCACCACGCCGCGCGTCACCCCGCTCATCCGCAGGCTGAAGGCAGACCCCGCCACCGTGGAAACGCGCACGGCCACAGCAGAGAATGCGGGCAACCTCTCCCCCGGTTTCCTCGGCTGGATGATGGCCGCTTATGCCGGCACGGCGATGGGCCGGCAGGAGCTGGAAGGCCATTTCATGGATGATCCCGAAGGCGCAATGTTCCTCCGCTCACAGATTGACGCGCTGCGGGTGGCGGCCCCGCCGGTACAGCTTGATGACTGTATCGTGGCGGTAGACCCGTGCATCTCGGCCCGGCCGGGGGCGGATGCCTGCGGCATCATCCTGGCAGGGGTGAAAGCCGGGCATGGCTATGTGATGGGGGACGCTTCCGCGCCGGGCCTCGCCCCGCTTGTCTGGGCAGAGCGGGCCGCCGCCCTGGCCGAGGCGGCCGGGGCAAGCTGCCTCCTCGCCGAGGCCAATCAGGGCGGAGACATGGTGGCCGAAATGCTGCGGATGACAGGCACGCGCGTGCCCGTCCGGCTGGTGACGGCGCGCCTGGGCAAGCGCGGCCGGGCAGGGCCGGTCGCCGCGATGTATGCGCAGGGCCGCGTCAGCCATGCCGGGCATTTCGATACGCTGGAAGATCAGATGTGCCGGTTCGGCACCGCCGAAGAGGCCGGCTCGCCAGACCGGGTAGACGCCCTGGTCTGGGCCCTCTGGGCCCTGATGGGCGAAGGCCAGGGCCCGCGTGTGCGGGTATTGTGAGGGGGCGGAAGGGGGTGGTTGTTGACTTTTCCCGCGCTGCGCGCCAATGGATGCCATGTCAAAACACACGAAACCAGAAACAGTTATCGAAGCGCTCGAGGCGCTTTATTCGCAGGCGGTTGACGCCCTTTCCACCGCCCTCAACACCTTCCTGCATGACGGCACCCCGCCCAATCCGCGCCTGCGTGATGAAGGCGCCTTCTGCTACCCGCAGCTGCGCATCGTCTATGATCCCGAAGGGCCACCGCCGCCGATTTCCCGCGCCTTCGGAAAATTCTCCGAAGCGGGCATCTATATCACCACCATCACGCGGCCCGAATTCTTCCGCGACTATCTGATGGAAGTGCTCACCCCGCTGATGCGGGATTATGACGTGGACGTGTATGTCGAGCGGTCTGCCTCCGAAATTCCGTATGCCTATGTTTGGGATCCGTCCCAGGCGGCTGGCCTGGAAGAGATCGCCCCGGCAGAGCTGGTGCGCTGGTTCCCCTCGCCGAAGCTGACGCTGATTGGCGACGAGGTGGCCGATGGCGAGCCCTTCGAGGCAGGCGAGGAGCGCCCGCTGGCTCTCTTCGATGCCCAGCGGGTGGATTTCTCGCTGAAGCGCCTGCAGCATTATACCGGCACGCCGGTAGAGCATTTCCAGCATTATGTGCTGTTCACGAACTATCACCGCTATGTGGACGCCTTCTGCGACTGGGCGTTGACACAGCTTAACGGCGAAACGCGCTATACCTCCCTGTCCGTGCCCGGAGGGCTGGAGATTTCCCATCCGGATGAGCATAGCCGGGCGGCGATTGATGGCTCGCCCTGGCGGCGCTTCCAGATGCCGGCCTATCATCTGCGCGCGGCGAATGGCGCCGGTATCACGCTGGTGAATATTGGCGTCGGCCCCTCCAACGCCAAGACGATCACCGATCACCTCGCCGTCCTGCGCCCGCAGGTCTGGCTGATGGTGGGCCATTGCGGCGGCCTGCGCCATTCCCAGTCCATCGGGGATTATGTGCTCGCCCATGCCTATCTGCGCGAGGATCATGTGCTTGATACGGTGCTGCCGCCGGAAATTCCCGTTCCTCCGATTGCGGAGGTTCAGGTGGCGCTGCAAGAGGCTGCCGCAAGGGTCACCGGAGAGAAGGGCGAGGCCCTGAAGAAACGCCTGCGCACCGGCACTGTGGTCACCACGGACGACCGCAACTGGGAACTGCGCTTTACCGCCTCGGCCCGCCGCTTCAACAAGAGCCGGGCGGTGGCCATCGATATGGAAAGCGCCACGATTGCCGCCAATGGCTTCCGCCTGCGTGTGCCTTACGGAACGCTGCTATGCGTGTCCGACAAGCCGCTGCATGGCGAGATCAAGCTGCCCGGCGCGGCCAACCGCTTCTATGAACGCGCCATCGGCGAACACATCCGTATCGGGATCGAAACGCTCGAACGCCTCAGCGAAGACGGCGGCGCCGCCCTCCACAGCCGCAAACTGCGCGCCTTCGACGAGCCGCCGTTCCGGTAGGGTGCTTAGTGTCTGATTTCGACCAAACAGTATTTGAAGAATATCGTCAGTTGCTTCACGATTGCATGAAGGCCGCAGTTGGTACGATCCAGCAGATTACAAAGGTGGAGAACGGAACATCAGACCTACTGGTCTTGGCTCTCTACGCTTCGTTGGTCGAATATGTGAACTGTGCATTGACGCTCGCCGGCAAGAAAATTTCGGCGGGGGATGATGTGATCTTCAGAAGCTTCTTGGAAGGATTTGTCGACCTCAAAAACCTTCTGAGCGTTGGGAACTATAATCTGCATCTCCAATTGGAGCATGACATGAATTGGGACCGAGTTCTAAAGGCAGCAGCTGATGGAAATCCGTTCTTTGAAACGATTGCTCTGTCAGCCGACAGAGCTGATCGTCATGCGGAGCACAACGAAAACATCCATAATCTCAGAGCGGCGGGGATCAAGAAGCTTACCGTGAAAGAGAAATTTAAATTGGCGGGCTTGGAGCAGGAATACGATTCGATCTATGCGTTTTCTTCAAGAGAAGCGCACAATGGTCTCGGCGCATTGATGCGTAGGCACTTTGTCGAAAATGGTGAAAACTACGTCATCAAGCTGAATCATTGGGATGCTGATCGCTGTTCTCTCAGGTTTGATGGCTACCTATCATTTTTGACTGACGCCACATACTTGGTTGCGAATAGATTTAACTGCGACGCAGATGCTCTATTTGGTCCCATCAGTGAGAGAGTTATCAAGCTGCGGAAGTTTGTGTCTGAAGGACCTGATGGGGAACGCAATGGCAGCAGGTGAATCAAGTTCTGAAGTCGTCAACTGGCCCGCCCTGAAGGCGGCGGCGCTGGCGGCGCAGGATCGGGCGTATGTGCCGTATTCGGAGTATCGCGTGGGCGCGGCGCTGCTGACGTCCACGGGCGAGATCGTGACCGGGTGCAATGTCGAGAACGCCACCTATGGCGCCACCTGCTGCGCCGAGCGCACGGCGGTGTTCAGCGCGGTGGCGGCCGGCCACCGGGCCTTCCGGGCGATTGCCGTAGCCACCCATGGGGCCGGCGCGGGCACGCCCTGCGGCATCTGCCGCCAGGTGCTGGCAGAATTCTCCACCGATGGCGCGCTGGAGATCCTCTGCTTCACCCCAGAAGGCGCACAGGCCCGCTACACCCTGGCGGAGCTGCTCCCCCATGCCTTTGCGCTGAAATAGCTGAACACCAATGACGACGCTTGCATTCTGAACAACTTTAAGTTCTTTTCACCGAGTGCCGGGTGGAGGGGAAATAGAGTGTGGGGATTGTTGATTGAGTGGCTAAATGCGAACCTTCTAGGCGTTGCAACAACTGCGTTTGGCACTGCGTTACTTGCCCTGTTTAAGCCCGTTCGGGTTTGGGCAGAAAAAATGCTGTGGGGTAGCTGCAAGTGGCTTTGGGCGGCAATCAGCGCCTTGCCGAGCCACTTGAGATTGTACAGGTTCGTTCTTTCGCGAAAGCCGTTCTGGTCATTTGGGAGCGGCAAAAAGCAGAAAAGCCTGAACGGACCTATCGTCATTACCGTGATGAATTTCAAGGGCGGTGTCGGAAAGACAACTATAGCCGCAAATCTCGCGGCTTCGTTGGCTGGAAAGTTTGAGAAACGGGTCTTGGTGGTTGACCTGGATTATCAAGGATCATTGACCGATCTTTTGCGTCGATCAACAAACGATGCAACAGATGTGAATCTCGCTGCAAAATGGCTGCACTCAAAGTTTCCTCTTCGGACTCTTGAGGAACTGGTCATAACCAATACCAATGTTCCAAATGTTGCTTTGATATCAGCCGAATACGGATTAACTGAGATTGAAGACAACGAACTCCTCAGGTGGTTGATGGGGCTTTCCGGAGATGATGTTAGGAGTCGTCTGTTGCGGCGGCTGAAGCGCGTCAGCTTGGGCATCGAAACGCGATACGACTATATCATTATGGATGCCCCACCCAGAATGAGTCTGGCTGCCGCAAATGCACTTAAGGCAAGCGACTACGTGCTGATACCCGCAAAGCTTCAGTTTCTCGCGGTTAGTCCTGTGCAAAAAATGTTGGAGTACTTGACGACTTTTAAGAAAATAATCCGTGCAAGGTTCACGATACTGGGAGTTGTCTGCAATATGACCGAAGGCGCTCAGCCCGTTGGTAACGAAGGCAGTTATCTGGAGCAGGTGCAAAGTGCCATTGCAACGCACGCTGACGGACCGATTGTGTTTGAAACGTTGGTTCCTGACAGGAAGGATATTGGGCGCCCTGAGGGTGCGACGCTCGGCTATATGCTGAGGGGGCGGGATGGCGAGTGGGTGAGAACAACCTTCGATTCATTGAGTCGGCAAATCTTTGATAGAATTGATGCGCTAAAGTCTTCGCCGAATCGACCTTGATATGTTAATATGAGACGATATGGAGGCGTTTATGGATAAGCTTCAAGTTGCAGACATAATATTAGCCCTCAGGCGGATTGAAGCTGTAACTGCGGGCGCTGCTAGCCGCGCGCCACGTTCAGCTTTGTCGGGTGCTGCTACGTTTCTTGAACAATATTCGGCCCTTACGGTGGACGAGGTTGAAAATCAGCTTCAGCTATCCAAGCCAAAGCCCCCCCCAAAAAAACCTGCCGCACCTTTGAGGGAACAACTGGTTCGCAAGTATGCTGACCAACTGAGTTCTGCCGGAACTGATCTTCCGGTGTTTGAAGATGTGATCGCGCGCTTGGGTGCTGACAAAACCGCGAGAGTTCAGGAAGTAAAGGCTATAGCAAAAGAGTACGGTGCTTCTTTCACCTCCAAAGTTAGAATTGATGGCTTAAACGCTATCCGCCAGAAGTTCGATGAGCGCTGGAAGCTTGCGAACAGGTCGGTTTTGAAAGCATCCTGACTTAAGCTTGCCCTTGCCCCGGCGTGAGCGGCTGTGGACACAGGATTGTCACTGGACGGGCGGGCGGGTGCGGGCTACCCCCAAGGGCATGACTGATACGACGACAAAACCCCGCCTCCTGAAGTTTGAAACCATCCGCAATTTCCGCGATTTCGGCGGCTATGACAGCCGCCATGGCGGGCGGGTGAAGATGGGGCGGCTCTACCGCTCCGGCCACCATGCCGAAGCCTCGCAGGACGAGCTGCAGAAGATGACGGCGCTGGGCATCCATGTGCAGGCCGATCTGCGGCGCCCGGATGAACGGGAGAAATTCAAGACGCGCTTTACCGCGCCGGTGACCATCACCCATGATGGCGGGCGCGAGACAGATGCGCCGCATATCCGCTTTCTCTCCCGCATGGAGGTGAGCGCGGACGATGCCGATCAGTGGATGGTGGAATATTACGAAGCTGCGCCGTTCAAGGAACATCATACCTCGATGTTCACCGACTGGTTCGGCCATCTGGCGGCGCTTGACGGGGATGCGGCGGGGCTGGTGAACTGCGCGGCCGGCAAGGACCGCACGGGCATTCTCTGCGCGCTGACGCATCATATCCTGGGCGTGAGCGAGGCCGACATCCGCGAGGATTATGACCTGACGAACACGGCCGTGGACGTGGCGGCACGCCTGCCGGAAGCAGCCGCCTATTTCAACGATATGCTGGGCAAGGACTATCCGGCCGAAGTGTTCCGCCCGTTCATGGGCGTGCATCTGCGCTATCTGGAAAAGGCCTTCGCGACGATCAATGAGCGGGCCGGATCCATCGATGGCTATCTCGTCGATACGCTGAAGGTGGACGAGAAGATGCAGGACGCCATCCGGGAACGGCTGATCGAGAAATAGGGGCAAACGCCGCCTGTTCCGGCGCCGGTGCGGTCTGGAACTTGTCCGCTCAGATGAACCCCGCTGGCGCGGCGTTCATCGAGCGGGACGACAGGAGAGGGGGCAGGGCCCCTCTCAAATCAGATCGGCCAGATCAGATTGGCCGGGTCAGATCGGCTCGTAAGGGAACACGCTGGCGGTGGCGCCGAGATCGGTGAAATCCGGGCTCATTGCCGGGAAGGCCTGGCTGATCAGGCTTTCCGGGTTCCAGCCTTCCATCCGGGCGAGCGATTTAACCGGGCGGGGCTGGTCGAACAGGATCACTTCATTGCCGCGCACGCCGAATATCTGGCCGGAGACGTTTGCCGACTGATCCGAGCAGAGCGCCACGGCCAGTTGGGCCACCTGATCGGCGCGCATGCCGTTCTTCATCCGCTCCACGCGCTGGGCGCTGGCTTCATCCTTCACCGGGATCGAGGCGATCATCCGTGTCCAGGCAAAGGGCGCGATGACGTTGGAGCGGATTTTCTTGGCTGCCCCTTCCATGGCCAGGATGCGCGAGAGGCCGACAATGCCGAGCTTGGCCGCGGCATAGTTGGCCTGGCCGATATTGCCGATCAGGCCGGACGTGGAGGTGAAGAAGACGTAGGAGCCGCGCTCATTCTCGCGGAAATACTCCACCGCTGCGCGGCCCACATTGTAGGAGCCGTGCAGGTGCACATCGATCACGGCTTTCCAGTCGGCTTCGCTCATCTTGTGGAACATGCCATCGCGCAGGATGCCCGCCGGATTGACGATGGAATCGAGACGGCCAAAGGTGTCCAGCGCCTGCGTCACCATGCCGGCCACGGCGTTGTAATCGGTCACGCTTTCGGAGTTGGAGACCGCTTCGCCGCCCGCCGCGCGGATTTCCGCTGCGACAGCCTCGGCCGGGCCGGCATCGCCTTCATCCCCGCCTTTCAGGCCACCGCCGAGATCGTTGACGATGACCTTGGCGCCTTCGCGCGCGGCCAGAAGCGCCGTTTCCTTGCCGATGCCGTTGCCGCCGCCGGTTACCAGAACCACCTTGCCGTCGAGAACACCCATGTCTTCCTCCTGTCTGTTTCGCGCCGGACACTACCGGCCATCAGCGCCGGGGCAAGAGGCGGCGGAAAAATCAAGGTTTGAAATACTGCGCTCAAGCGGCTAGCAAGCCGGGCATGACACGTACCTTTCAGGCAGTAATCTGGGATTTCGGCGGGGTGTTCACCTCCTCGCCCTTCGAGGCATTCAACCGGTATGAGGCCGAAAAGGGCCTGCCGGCGGACTTCATCCGCTCGATCAATGCGGTCAATCCGCTGGAAAACGCCTGGGCCAAGCTCGAGCGCAGCCTGGTGGGCGCCGAGGAGTTCGACGGCCTCTTCCGGGCCGAGGCCCTGGCCATGGGCCATGATGTGCCCGGCCGGGACATCCTCGGGCTGCTCTCGGGCCATCTGCGCCCGCGCGTGGTTACTGCGCTGAAAGTCTGCAAGGGCCATGGCAAGGTTGGCTGCATCACCAACAACGCCCCCATCGGCAAGGGCGCCTCGATGACCCATGATGACGAGAAGGCCGCCCAATTGGCGGAAGTCTTCGCGCAGTTCGACCATCTGATCGAAAGCTCGAAACTCGGCATCCGCAAGCCTGATCCGCGCATCTATGCCCTGATGTGCGAAGCCCTGGATGTGGACCCGAAACACTGCGTCTATCTCGATGATCTCGGGATCAATCTGAAGCCGGCCCGCGAAATGGGCATGGCAACCATCAAGGTGACCAGCGAAGAACAGTTGCTGGCCGATCTGGAAGCCATCACCGGCTATGCGGTGCGCTAGCTTTACGCTTGCCGCCTGTCTGGCGCTGTTGCTGGCAGCCTGCGCGCCTGCCGAACAGGCGGCGGCGCCCGTGGCTGGCCCGCCTGTGCCTTCGGACTCCCTGACCCGGCCACCGCTGGCGCCTGAGCCCGTCTCGCTGACGCCGGAAGCCGAAGCGATGAAAGCCGCCATCCTGCGTGAAGCCGAACGGGGCGCCCTGCGCAGCCTGGCGCGGCTGGCCGGCGAGCAGGAGGGCTTCATGTCGAATGTGGGCGGGCGCGACCATTTCGAATTCTGGGACCTGCTGCGCCGCACCGGCGTGGACCCCAACCGCAAGCTGCGCGACCTGCTGGAGGGGCCGCCGGGCAAGCGCGAGATTGATGGCGAGATCTGGTTCGTCTGGCCTGATCTGGCCGCCAAGGATGTGCGGGATCTGATCCCGGAAAAACTGACTTTTGTAGAACGCCGCCGCCTGCGCGAACTGATCGGCGAAGATGGCATCGGCCGCATCCGTGCGGGCGAAGGCTATCCCGGTATGCGCACAGCGATTTCGGCGGAAGGCCGCTGGGTATATTTCGTACTCGGCCAGGACGGAGAGGAATAGGACATGTCGAAGATCGGTGCAGA
The DNA here is from genome assembly GCF_050269995.1 of Hyphomonas sp. NPDC076881. Lineage (NCBI taxonomy): Bacteria > Pseudomonadati > Pseudomonadota > Alphaproteobacteria > Hyphomonadales > Hyphomonadaceae > Hyphomonas > Hyphomonas sp. NPDC076881. The sequence continues at coordinate 147,766 of NZ_JBNNJJ010000006.1, forward strand.
CGCCGCCATCAAGGCCCTCAAGGGCTGGAAGATCGCCGAGGGCGAGCGCGACGCCATCACGAAGGCGTATCGCTTTGCCGACTTCAAGGCAGCCTTCGCCTTCATGTCTGCCGCGGCGCTGAAGGCCGAGCAGATGGACCACCATCCCGAATGGTTCAACGTCTATAACAAGGTGGACGTGATCCTCACCACACATGACGCTGACGGCGTGACGCAGAAGGATCTCGAACTCGCCGGCTTCATGGACCAGCTGGCTGCAAGGCTGGGCTGAGCCTTACTTCCACACCACCCGGTAGAGATCGAACCGCCGGTCTTTCAGATTCTGTACCGCGCCGGACTGGCGGGCGGTGAGCAGGTCTGACAGGGAGAGGTCGGCGATGGCCACCGTCTCGGTATTGGGCGCCACGTCTGCGGCAATCCCGTCGCGGGAGAAGGGGAAGTCCGACGGCGTGAGAATGCAGCTCTCCGCATAGTGAATGTCCATATTCTCGACATTCGGCAGATTGCCGACCACGCCGGACATGACGACATAGCACTGGTTTTCCACCGCGCGGGCCTGGCTGCAATACCGCACACGGAGGTATCCGCGGCGCTCATCGGTGCAGAAGGGAACAAACAGGATCAGCGCGCCCTGATCGACCAGATGGCGGGCGATTTCGGGGAATTCGGAATCATAGCAGATCATTACCCCGATCGGTCCGCAATCGGTGTGGATGACCGAATTGCCTTCGCCGCCCTTGATATTCCACCAGGTGCGCTCAGACGGGGTGGGGTGAAGCTTCTGCTGCGTGTGGACCGAGCCATCGCGCAGGAAGATGTAGGCGACATTGTGAATATCGCCATCGGGCATCCGGGAGGGATGGGAGCCGCCGATGATGTTGATGTTGTAGGAGACCGCCAGGCGCTCCATGAAGGCGATGAAGCGCGGGGTGTATTCGGAGATGCGGGCAATGGCATCTGCCGGCCCCAGCGGCTTGCTCTCCAGGGAGAGGAGCTGCAGCGTGAAAAGCTCCGGGAACGTCACAAAGTCAGCCCGGTAATCCGAAGCGATATCGACGAAATACTCAACCTGCTGCTCGAACTCGTCGATGGAGTTGATGCGGCGCATCTGGAACTGGACGGTTGCCAGGCGCACGCGCTCGGGCAGGGAGGTGTCGCCCAGGCTCGGCTTGGCCTTGATGGCTTCCTGTTCCAGCGGATTGCGCCAGAACATCTGGGTGGCATGGCCGCAGGAGTCTGTGTCCTCGGGCATGTAATTCTTCAGCACGCCGACGACCTCAAAGCCCTGGCGCAGCTGGAAGCTGAGCACCGGATCGCGCAGCTTGGAAGCTTTGACCGCTTCGATATAGCCGGCCGGGTTCGGGAATTCCTTCTGGTGGCGATGATAGCCGGGCATGCGGCCGCCGAAGACGATGCCTTTGAGTTCCAGCCATTGGCAGAGATCCTGGCGGACCTTGTAGAAACGCTGGCCGATTCGCAGGCGGCGGAATTCGGAATCGACGATGACGTCCATGCCGTAAAGCATGTCGCCTTCCGGATCATGCCGGGCGGCAAAGCCCCCGCCCGTGATCTCGTTCCAGGTATGCTGGGAAAGGGCGGTGGCAGAATCGATCACGAAGGTGACGCAGTGGCCGACGATCTGGCCTTCAAACTCGGCCACAAACTGCCCGTCCGGGAATTTGTTGATCTGCCCGGCGATCTGATCAACCGTATAGCCATCATCCACCCCATAGACCTTGTCATAAAGGGGGCGGATGCCTGCAATGTCTTTCGGCTTGGCATTGCGGATGACGAGTTTGGTGCGTGTGGCTGTCATGGTTTCTCCAATGAACGTCCTTGCGCCTTTATCTAGTGCGGCAATCTTAAGATTGCGCGTAGCCCGCCAAGGGGGCTGGGCGCAAGACGCACATCCCCGCCATGCATGCGGGCGGTGTCGCGCGCCAGCGTCAGGCCGAGGCCGGAGCCGGATACATTCTGGCTGCGGGCCCCATCCAGCCGCGAGAAGGGGCGGAAGGCGTCCTCATAGCGGTCAGGCGGAATGCCGGGGCCATCATCATCCACGATCACCTCGGCCCAGTGCGGCCCGTTGACGAGGGTGACACGGGCATGGCTGGCATATTTGAGGGCGTTGGAGACAAGGTTGTTGATCGCCCGCTTCAGGGCCAGCGGCCGGCCCCGCACGCTCAGCGATTGCGGGCCGCTGACGGGGATATGCGGCCCGAAACCCGACACGATATCGTGAACCATCGCGCCCAGATCAAAGCTGCCCGGCTCGTCGCCCTCCTCGCCGCGCGCAAAGGCGAGATATTCGTCGAGCATCATGGCCATGTCATCAAGGTCTGACTGGGCGGCCTTCATATCCTCCGTCTCCGGCATCAGCGCGAGGGTGAGCTTCAGGCGGGTGAGGGGGGTGCGCAGATCATGGCTGACACCGGCCAGCATCGCGGTGCGCTGCTCGGCAAAGGCGGTAAGGCGGTTTTTCATGTCGATGATGGCACGGGCCGCATCGCGCACTTCGGTGGCGCCGGAGGGGCGGAAGCCCTCCAGATCCCGCCCCCGTCCGAAAGCGCGGGCCGCCTCCGAAAGGCGCAGGATGGAGCGGACCTGCTGGTTGAGAAAGCCGATCGCCAGGGCAACCATCAGCAGGGAGAAGAAAATCACCCAGACAATGAAGAAGTGCGAATTGATGACCAGCGCCCGTTTCCGGTCCATCACGATTTCTGCCGTTTTGCCGGCGGCGGGGAAACGAATATGCAGCTTGGCATCGTTCGGGATCAGGCCGACCACGATGTCATCGCCGAGCCGCCCGGCAAGTTCGCTCTTGAGGGTGCCGTTATAGGAAAAGCTCTGTCTCAACGCGCTGTCTGGAACGGCGCCTGGCGGAAGGCTGCAGGTAAACTCCGTCTCCAGAAGATACTGGATGCGGGCCAGATCCCCCGGTCCGTAGGCGGGATTGCGGCAGGCATCCCGGATCAGGGCGGCGTCGCGCGCGATGCCCTGTCCCAGCTTGCGGTTCACTTCGGCAATATGGTTGGCATAATAATACCAGGTCATCAGGCAAAGGATGATCAGGACCGGCGCCAGAATGATCAGCAGGCTGCGGGCATAGAGGCCGCGAGGGGTGATGTCTCTCAGGCGCAGCATGGACCGGCTCAATCCGGCATCAGGCGGTAGCCGATGCCCCGCACGGTCTGGATATGGATCGGCTCTTTCGGATTGGGTTCGATCTTGCGGCGCAGGCGGGTTACCTGCACATCCACCGACCGCTCCATGCCCGCCGAGGTCATCTCGGCGAGGTCTTCGCGGCTGATGGCTTCGCCCGGCGTGCGCGCGAGGATGGTCAGGAGCTGCACTTCGGCGTCTGTCAGGCGGATGCGCTGGTCGCCCGCCTTGAGTTCGCCCCGCTCGATATTGAAGACGAGGCCCGACATTTCGACCTCCTCCGGGGGAGGGGCGGGCTTCTGGGAACGGCGCAGGATCGCCTCGCAGCGCAGGGCGAGTTCTTCGGGCTCAAACGGCTTGGCGAGATAATCATCGGCGCCGAGGCGAAGGCCCTCGATCCGGTCGCGGGCCTCTCCGCGCGCTGTCAGCAGCATGACCGGCGTGGCCCGGGCCGGGCCTGACCGGATGCGCTCAAGCAGTTCCAGCCCCGTTTCGCCCGGCATCATGATGTCCAGCACGGCCAGATCGAAGGTCATGTTGTCCATCAGGCGGCGCGCCCCGGCAGCATCCGGCGCGCCCGTCACCCGGTAGCCCTTGAGCGTCAGGAACCGCTTGGTGAGGTCGCGGATGCGGTCGTCATCATCGACGATCAGGATATGGGCGGGATCTCTCAGGCTCATGGCGGTCTCTTTATTTCACCAGCGCTTCCAGAAGGAAGCGCGCGCCGGCGACCGCCTCTGGCCCGCAGGCGCGGAAGGCGACCCGCAGACGCTCGCGCAGTTCGATCGTCATCGGGGTGGTCAGGGTGGTGCCCGCCTCGGACAGGGTGAGCTTGCGGCGCCGGCCATCGGAGCCTTCACGGGCCCGCTCGATCAGCCCGCGGGTGTCGAGCTGGCCGATGATCCGGGCGAAAGTTGGCACCGTCATGCCCAGTTGGCCCCGCAATTGGCTGACCGTGAGGCCCGGCCGGTAGCGGATTGCCATGAGAATCTGCATCTCAGACTTGCTCAGACCGGCCTTTTTGCGGGCCGATTCTGCCGCGCGCATAAGCTCATCTGCCCCTGAAATCAGGAGTCCTGCGCCTCTGTCGAGTTCCTGGTCGGTCAGGAAAAGGCGGGGGTCAAATGGGCGGGTCAGGTTGACGGATTGAGCCATAAGTCGGAAATGAACGCGAACCGCAACAAAAGTGCAAGCGAGGAGCGTACTCAATGGCTGCCATCCCCTATGATGACCGTGACGGATACATCTGGATGGATGGGTCTTTCGTACCCTGGCGCGACACCAAGGTTCACGTGCTGACCCATGCGCTGCACTATGCGTCCTCCGTGTTTGAGGGGGAGCGGGCCTATGGCGGCAAGATCTTCCGCTCGCTGGACCATTCCAAGCGCCTGCACAATTCCGCGAAGATCATGGGCTTTGACATCCCGTTCAGCGTCGAGGAGCTGGAGAAGGCGAAGAAGGAAGCGCTGGAGAAATCCGGCCTCGACAGCGCCTATGTGCGCGCAGTGGCCTGGCGCGGGTCTGAGATGATGGGCGTTTCGGCCCAGAATAACACGATCCACCTGGCCGTGGCTGTCTGGCATTGGGGCGATTACTTCGCCGACAAGATGAAGGGCATCCGCCTGACCCATGCCGAATGGCGCCGCCCGGCGCCCGATACCGCCCCCTGCCACGCCAAGGCGGCCGGCCTCTACATGATCTGCACCCTCTCCAAACATGCCGCGGAGAAGGCCGGCTATCAGGACGCGCTGATGCTGGACTATCGCGGCCAGATTGCCGAGGCGACGGGCGCCAACATCTTCTTCGTGCGCGACGGCGTGCTGCACACGCCGACGCCGGACTGTTTCCTCAACGGCCTGACCCGGCAGACGACGATTGCGCTGGCCAAGGCCCGGCAGATCGAAGTGGTCGAGCGGGCGATCTTCCCGGACGAGCTGGCGACCTTCAGCGAGTGTTTCATCACCGGCTCTGCCGCCGAGATCACGCCCGTGGCCGAAATCGGCGCCCACCGCTTCACGCCGGGCCATATCAGCCTGACGCTGGCCGAGGACTATTCCAACCTCTGCAACGGCAAGCTGGAACTGGCGCTTTAGGGCGCTGGGGCAGCAGCAGGAAGGAAGACCCTTACCTTCCTGCTGTCAGGATGCAGGGTAACAAATCCGCCCGGATCGTACAGAATGTACGGTATCATTCCGCCGGCCGCAGCCCCAAGTCCTACTTCCATAAAGCGTGGCCCTTCGATGCTGTTGAAGGGGTTTTGGGAATCCATAACGCTGAAAACAATCGCTTGAGGCGAGGACTGGGACAGGATGATCAGCTCATACCCTTGAGTGTCGTTTGAGACCTGCCAAATATCCAGGAAGCTATCTGGAGCGCCTATAGGCCAGGAGAATACGGATTGAACAATATTCCGGTCTGCGTTCAGACCGGCAATTACAAGCCTATGCTCTCCCGCGTGCTCACCATCAGAAAAAACCAGAGCGAGTATATTTTCTATCCGCTTGGCGGCTACGAATTGCATATCGCCGCTTCCCAAAGGTACAGAAGAACTTTCCACAAGTACAAAATCATTGAGGTGGGGCGTGCTCCCGGTCGGAGGCTGTGCGTACCGTTCAATAGACCGGGTATCCAGATTATATCCCAAAACGTCGGGTCTGCCATTTGGCGCGGAAACAGGTGGGAGAGATTCTCCGTTTACAGACGAGGTGGGGCTGAAAAGCGCGCAGACTGACTGGTTGCTGGCATACTTTTGTCTCAGGCTTGGCCCGATATTCGAGTTGATGGGCGAGTTTGCGTGTATCTCAAACCCTCCGTTCCTGAGACCAGCAATAAATTCTTGCGGGAAACTTTTCGATACCATGCTGCAGATGTTCTGAATTGGAAGTTCAGTCAAAAGACTAAGTTCTGCTTCGTTAGGTTCGGGCGTCCCATAGAGTCGAAAACTCTCGGAATCAGCGATGGCTATTTGAGACGTTCTATTTGCAAAAAGGAAGCCGAACTTGTCTTCAACTACTAGGGGTTGGGCGAAGGTACGGCTCAGTGCTTGTATAATATTCAATGTTGCAATGCTCTGAGAAAAATCTGCCTCCACCTTATGAAATGTAACTTCTCCCCCTGGAGTCTCCTCTGTACCAAGAATAGGAGCATATAGTCCCAGGGTAGCCCAAATTATTGGCCGGTAGGGGAGTGTAACTTCTCCGGCGAAAGTAAACGGGCTCTCCAAAAGAGGGGTCTGCGCGATGTTTGAAAATGTTACGGATACATCTTCCGTAGAAGTGTTTGTCCCATCTGAAACAGCTACACGAAAAACGGCCTCGGTATCTTCGGTGACTTCGGCGGTGGCGAGTTCGAGGCGGGCCTGGTTGGGCGCGGCGAGTGTTACGGGTGGGCCGGAGAGCTGGGACCAGGTGTAGGTCAGCGCGGCGCCTTCCGGGTCTGTTGAGGCAGAGGCGTCCAGCACGAAGGGCTGGCCTTCCTGGGGCGCGGCGGGCGTGGCGGTGGCCTGCGCCGTAGGGGCGGCGTTAACCGGCGGCGGAGGGGGTGGAGGCGGAGGTGACGGAGAAACCGGGGGCGCGGCGCCGCCACTGCTGCTGCCCCCGCCGCCGCCACAGGCAGCCAGGGTGAGGCCGGCAAAAACGGCGGCGGCAGCGCCTTTGAGGCGCTGGGTGGATCTTGTTTTCATGGGGCCCCCGGACAATCTGAAGTTACACGATCCTTACCGCCAGATTGAGACGCGGCAAGCAGAAAAAGTATGAAATTTTAAGGTATAAGGTTAACAACCGGGGCGCTCGCCCCACAGGCGCAACGTGCGCGGCCGGGTCCCGTCAGGTTAGAATATCGCTGGCGGGCAGCTTTGCCTCGCGGCGGGCGGCGAAGTGGGTTTCGAAGGCGACGACGAGGCAGGCGGCGATGATGATGCCGGCACCCGCCCAGACGCGCCAGCCGGGGATTTCCTGGAAGAAGAAATAGCCCAAGAGTGCCGACCAGATGAGGCCGGTATATTCGAACGGGGCGAGGGTCTGCGCCTTGGCGCGCGCATAGGCCATGGTCATCAGCCACCAGATGCCGATGCCGAAAACGGCCGCGCCTGTGAGCCGCGTCCAGGCGCCATCTGCCGGCAGCGGATCGGTGAACACCAGCATGAAGGGCAGCAAAAACAGCGCCGGGAAGATGTTCATGAAGGTGACCAGGGTGAGGCTGTCTTCCTCTCTCGTCCGCAGACGGAGGAGAACGATATTGAGGGCATAGAGAACCGCAGAGGCCAGGACCGAGGCGGTGCCATAGAGCCGGTTGCCATCGGCGGGCGCGCCGGACGTTTCCGCCGTGGCGGCCAGCGCGGCGCCGCAGAAGCCGACGAGAGAGGCGCCGATGGTCACCGGGCTCATCTTCTCCCCAAGGATGATGCGGGCGATGGGGGCAATCATCAGGGCCGCCGTGAAACCCAGCACCACGGCCTCGGCCAGGGCAATCTGCGTCAGCGAATAGAAGAAGCAGAAAGCGGAGATGACCTGTGCCAGCGATCTGAGGGCATGAAAGCGGATGGCCGGCAGCGAGGGAAAAGGCCGGCGTGCCTGCAGGAACAGCGCGAGCATGATTGCCGAGCCGAGGGCGTAACGCCAGGTGGTGGCCGTCAGCACGCTGGTGGCGCCCTGCATCACATATTTCATCAAGGCATCAATGCCGCAGCCGAAGACCACACCAAGGCAGACCAGAAGAATGGGGTGGGGCGCGCGCATCAGGCCGCCGCGTGTATTCCCAGCCAGACAACATAGGCCGCATAGCCGATCAGCATGATGGCGCCTTCTGTCCGGCCGATGCGCCAGCGCGACATGGCGGCCAGGAAGAGAAGCACGGTTGCCGCCAGCATCACCCAGATATCCAGGCGGATGATTTCGGCCGGCACGGGGATCGGCTTCACGATGGCTGTGACACCCAGAATGCCGAACATATTGTAGATGTTCGAACCGACAATATTGCCGAAAGCAATATCGCCCTGCTTGCGCAGCGACGCCATCACGGAGGTGATCAGTTCGGGAAGCGAGGTTCCCACGGCCACAATCGTCAGGCCAATGATCGTTTCGGAGATCGAGAACATCCGGGCAAGGTCAATCGCGCCGCTGACGAGGAAGCGGGCGCCGAGCATCGTCATCACCAGACCTCCAACCACGAAGACGAGATCGATGGCGATCGCGCCGGCGGTGGGCTTTGGCGTGTCCACCGGCCCGCCTGCCGCGGTGGTGGCCGCCTGCGTGGCCTTCCGGTCCTGCTGGAAGGCAAACCAGATATAGGCGGCCAGGCCGATCACGAAGACGATGCCCATCCAGCGGGACAACTGGCCCGAGACGACCGCCCCGACGCAGAGCAGGGTGGCGATGGCCAGCACCACCCCATCCCGCTTGAAGGCATTCCGGGCAACCGCGATCGGGAAGATCAGCGCCGCCGCGCCGAGAATGAAAAGGATGTTGGCGATGTTGGAGCCGACGACATTGCCGATGGCGATGCCGGGCGAGCCGGCGAAGGCGGCCTGCAGGCTGGTGACGAGTTCCGGCGTTGATGTGCCAAAGCCCACCAGGGTGAGCCCGATCAGCAGGGGGGAAATGCGGAACTTTCCGGCAAGATTGACGGCGCCCTTGACGAGAAATTCACCGCCCGCGACGAGCAGGATCAGGCCGAGCACGAGATACACAAAAATCATCGATTATCCTCAGGAGCGCGTTGCTGGGAGCGGGTGTGGCCCATCCCGGTGCCGGGCGGAAGATGGGCGGGGAAAAATATTATGAGGGCGGCCCGGCGCAGGGCGGTTCTGGCATCTTTTGGCCTCCAGACTATTGATTTCCCCTGTATTAGTGGTGCCTAAGACCTGCCTGATCAATTTAGACCGCTTGATTCCGCCCATGACACCTTGTCCCAAACCCCGGGTATCTGCGTCCGCATGAAACGCCTGATCCTGATGCGCCACGCCAAGACCGAACCCTGGAATGAGGGGATCGACGATTTCAGCCGCGCGCTGACGCAGCAGGGCCATGAGGACGCCACCCGGATTGCCCAGGAGATCGTGGCGATGGGCTGGAGCCCCGAGCGGATCCTGGTTTCCAGCGCAAGGCGGGCCAGGGAGACCTGTTCTGAAGTTGCCAAGGTGGTGACGGGGGAAAAGGTGCGCCCGATGGAGGCGCTTTACCTGACCGGCGTGAGGGGGCTGACCGAAGCGGTTTCGCAGAATGACGGCGCGCGGGTTCTGATGCTGATCGGGCACAATCCGGGCCTGCATGACTTTGCGCTGAGCATCCTGCGGGAAGGCGGATCGCTGGACCATGCCGCCTCTCTGCGGCTGCACGAGAAGTTTCCGACGAGCTGCGCGGCGCTGTTTGAAACCGAAGAGGAGGGCGCTTTCGTGCCCGCCAATTTCCGCCTGGTGCAGGTTCTTCGCGCCAAGGATTTCCGGGCGGCCAGCGCCGGATAAAAAACCGCCCCTTACCCTTTGGGGGCAAGAGGCGGGAGGAGCCACGGTTCCGTGGAGGGTTTGGGCTTGAGAGGCTTCAGGATCAGGAACCGTGATCTGGGGCCGCTCAGCGGCGTTCGGCGTGAACCTGGGTCAGCAGCTCGCTGTTGATCGAGCGGACGGCGTTATCCATCGTCTTGCGGACACAGAAGGTTTCCACGATGGAGCGGGGCACACGGATATCAGCATTTTCAGACACGCAGCGGTCTTCGATCTGCTTGCGGATGTGCTCGTACTCGGCTTCCGCGCCGGCGACGGTGGACAGCTTTTTCGAGGAATAATTCACATCCATTTCGAACTTTTCGCTGGCAGCGAAGGCGGGGGCGGTGACGGTCGCGGCGGCGAGGGCGGCGGCAATGATGAAGCGTTTCATGGGCGTTTCCTTGATGCGGGTTTTCGAGGGAGGGGAGAGAGGGGGGCGCGCGCAGCCAGCCAGGGGAAACTGGCTGCGCGGGGGGAGCCGCTTAGTTGCGGGCTTCGCGGCGGTTCTGGCGGCGGCGGCGAGCGACCAGGAGGTTCAAGCGGCCCTCCGAGCCATCGTCATTCGCCGGCAGGGACCGGAGGGAGGCATCGTTGGCGATGAGGCCGTAGGCCAGGACACCTTCGAAAGCCAGGCTGCCGTTGTCGCTGAGACGGGCGCGGGGGGACATGATTTGATACTCCTTCTTGATGATCGGTTTGTCCGTTTTGTCTTTGGTGGGCTCTTCCCGCCGCCGACACAGACTAGATAGACCATGAATTATTGTTTTTCAATATGAAATTATCGAAAAAAAATAAGTGCCAATAAAATCAAGGAGATAATATCATCGAATAACGATAATTCCCTGCTCCGGCGGGCGAGCGGGGGAATTATTGTAATTCGATAATGATGGATTTGCGGGGTCAGCGCTGGCGGCGGCAGCGGTCCGAACAGTATTTCACCTCGTCCCAGACCCGGCTCTATGAGGCATGGGCGCGGCGTTCCGGCATCATCCCCAGATCAAAGCTGAGCTGGGTCGCGTCTGCCGGCGCCGGCGCCCGTTTTTTCGGGGCAACCTGCCGGCCCCGGAAGGGGATGGCCAGCCGCCGGCTTCCATGACGGGCCTGACTCTGCCCGGCCTCTGCGGCATGTCCGGCGTTCCGGCGCAGGGCGACGATCCGGCTGCGGGCCTCTTCGGCAGCGGCCATGTGATCGACGATGCGCATCGGGTAGGTCTGGCCCAGAACAATGCCCGCGCGCGCCCGCACCGAAGCGGGCGCCTCCCAGGGCGCGTGCAGCCACTCGTCCGGCAGGGCGGAAAGCTCCGGCACCCAGCGGCGGATGAAGGCGCCCTCGGGGTCCTGGTCGCGGGATTGCTTGACCGGGTTATAGATGCGCGGCGTGTTAATGCCGGTGGTGGCCGATTGCATCTGCGCCTGGGGATAATGGATGCCCGGCTCGAAATCCGTGAAGAGGCCGGCGAGGCGTTCTGCGGGCAGTTTCCAGTCCAGCCACAGATGATGGGCTGCAAAGGCCATGGTCATGGCGCGCATGCGGAAGTTCAGCCAGCCGGTGGCCTTGAGGGAGCGCATGCAGGCATCCAGAAACGGGAAGCCCGTGCGCCCTTCGATCCAGGCGGTGAGGCGGGGATCGTCTGCCTCCGGCGCGGGACGCAGCCCGTCATAGGCGGGATGAAGATTGCGGGAGTCTATCGAGGTCTGGTCTTCCAGCTTCTGAATGAAGTGGCAGTGCCAGTGCAGGCGGGAAAGGAAGCTGCCGATCGAGGCGGCAAATTCCGCGTTCCCCTCCCGGGCCTGCATTTCCTTCGCCCTCTGCGCGGCCTGCCAGGCTTCCCGGATGGAAACTGTTCCGAAGGCAAGATGGGGCGAGAGGCGCGAGCAGGCATCGGCCGCCGTCAGCGGGCTCGACATCTGCCGCTGATAAGCCTGGCCGCGAACCTCCAGGAAACTGCGCAGGCATTCCACGCCGGCCGCGCGCCCGCCTTTCTGGCGCTGCGGGCAGTCATCTGGCCCCAGCCCGAAATCCTGAGGCAGGGGAAAGTCTTCCCCCTGCGCCTGAGCGGAGAGCAGGGTTTCCGGGGCGACCATCCGTGGGCGGCGCATAAAGGCCTCCCAGTCTCTGGCCCATCCGTCGCGGGATTTCAGGGCCCGCTGGACCCCATTCTGGGGCTGTTCCCGCAGGGAAATGCCGGCATTGCGGGCCCAGCGGCGCACGGCGCGGTCACGCTCAAAGGTCCATTGCAGGCCTGTTTCCTCATGCGCATGGATGGCGGCAATGCCCTGCTTGCGGTGGATCGCCGACAAGACATCGATGGCGTTTCCCGTGCGGATGACAAGGCCCGAGCCACGCGCCTTGAGGGCCGCGTCAAGCTCTTCAAGCGCCTCCTTCACAAAATCGAACTGGCGGCGGGAGTGTTCCGGCAGCGCCCAATAGCCCGGCTCGAAGATGTATAGCGGCAGGATGGGCGCGCCGCTGGCCGCGGCCGCCATGAGCGCTGCGTGATCATGGACACGCAGATCGCGCTTGAACCAGATGACATGCACACCAGACATGGAACAAACATAGAACAAACTGCCTTGGGCTGCAAGGGGCGAAGTGATAAGCGCCCCAAAGGGGGCGGGCAGCGTTTCGTTGCGATAGTGAAACGAGTGTGATTAAAGGTTTAAAGGTTTGGGCGCGGTTCCTTGGGGGGAGGGACATGGGGGCAGATGGCGAGACAGCCCGGCAACTGGTGTTGCCGCTTTATGGCGGCGGCCTGCGGGAGCCATCTCCCGACATGGCCAGCGCCCGGGCGGCGGCCCATGCGCTGGCCGTCAACCGGCCTGAAGACTCCGCCATCCGGACACTGACGGCCGCCCAGATGCGGGGGGCGGGCTTTACCCTGCTGCTGCTGGCCGGTGTGGGTTTAAGCGCCCCTGAGGCTGCCTTTGCGGCGCTGAGCCTGGGCGCGTTCTTTTTGTTTGTGGCGGCGCTGGCCTTTCGCGGCGCGATATATCTTCATGCCGCCCTGACGACAGCGCCCACGCCGCAGGCCGGCCGGGAGACGGGCGGCGAAGACGGGGTTCTCTGGCCGGTCTATACGCTGCTCATCGCGCTCAAGGATGAGGCGGAGAGCGCGGCCCAGCTTTCGCAGGCGATCTGTGATCTCGATTATCCGAAAAACAGGCTGGACATAAAACTGCTTGTCGAAATGGGGGATGAGGCCACCTGGGACGCCCTGCGCGCGCAGACCTGGCCGCCGGGCACTGAGCTTCTGATCGTGCCGCCCGGAGAGCCCAGAACCAAGCCGCGCGCGCTCAATTACGGGCTGCGCCGCGCAAAGGGCGAGTTTGTCGTTGTGTATGATGCCGAGGATCGTCCGCATAGAGATCAACTGAAGGCGGCCGTGCGGGCGTTCCGGATGGGGCCCCGCGATCTGGCCTGCGTGCAGGCGCCGCTTGTGGGAGACGGCGACAGGGGGTGGATCGCCGGGCAGTGGGCGTTGGAATATGCCGTTCAGTTTGGGCGCATCCTGCCCGGGCTCGCCTCGCTCGGGCTTCCGATTGCGCTGGGCGGAACAAGCAATCATTTCCGCAGGGCGCTGCTGGAAAGCGTGGAGGGGTGGGACGCCTGGAATGTGACGGAGGACGCCGATCTGGGGTTGCGGCTTGCCCGCAGCGGGCTGCAGGTGGGCGTCATTGAGCCGCCAACCCTGGAAGCGCCGCCTGAAGCGCTCGGGGTCTGGCTGGCGCAGCGGTCGCGCTGGCTGAAGGGGTTTCTGCAGACATGGCTGGTGGTGATGCGGCGCCCCCGCAAGGCGATGAGGGAAATGGGCGCGGGAAATTTCCTGGCGCTTCAGCTGACACTGGGAGTGGCCATCCTTTCGGCGATGGTTCACGGGCCCTGGGCGGTGTGGCTGGCCGCGACGCTGGTTTTGCCCGGCATCGGGCCGGCGCCGGTGTTCCTGTGGTTTATCGGGGTCTCGTATGCCGCAAGCATCGCCATGGCGCTGGCGGCGCCGGGAGGGCGAGACCTGCGCCGGTATGGGCTGGCGTTGACGCTGCCCCTATACTGGCCGCTGCAATCCATCGCGATGATGCGGGCACTCTACAGCCTGGCACGCAGACCTCATTTCTGGGCGAAGACACCCCATGGCGGCCCGGCGCCCGCCCCGGCGCGAAAAATGGCTGCCCCTGTCAGGCGAATTTACTCGTCCGAGGCTTGAGTTGTTTCGAGGCCGCAACGTTCTCCGTGCGTTCGCGGGTGAAACGGAGAACGGGCAAGTCTTCACACTTTGACGCCGCGTGACCGCTTGGCGCCGGGAGGGCGGCAGAATAGGGTGACGTAGAGACAGACACCGCCCAGGGAGCACCGCAATGGCTTATGACAATGCCGAGCAACTCGAAGAGTTCCGGCTGGAAACGCGCAAATGGCTGGAAGCCAACTGCCCCCCTTCGATGCGCACGCCGATGGTGGATGACGAGGTTGTGTGGGGTGGCCGCAATGCTACCTTCAAGAACCCCGATTCCAAGCTGTGGCTCGACCGGATGGCCCAGAAGGGCTGGACGGCGCCGGAATGGCCCAAGGAATATGGCGGCGGCGGCTTGTCGCGCGCGGAAGCCCGCGTGCTGGAGCAGGAGATGCGCCGCATCAAGGCGCGCGCGCCGCTGTTCTCGTTCGGCCTCTGGATGTTTGGCCCAGCGCTGCTGGAATTCGGCAATCACGAACAGAAGCTGCGCTTCATTCCCGATATCGTGAAGGGCAAGATCCGCTGGTGCCAGGGGTATTCGGAGCCGGGCGCGGGCTCTGACCTCGCGGGCCTGCAGACGCGCTGCGAAGACAAGGGCGATCATTACCTGATCAACGGCCAGAAGGTGTGGACCTCCTATGCCGACAAGGCCGACTGGATCTTCTGCCTGGTGCGCACCGACACCAGCACGAAGCATGAGGGCATCAGCTTCATCCTGTTCGACATGAAATCACCGGGTGTGGAAGCACGCCCGATCCAGCTGATCTCCGGCGAGAGCCCGTTCTGCGAAACCTTCTTCACCGATGTGAAAGTGCCCAAGGACCAGCTCGTCGGCCGCCTCAATGGCGGCTGGGAAATTGCTAAACGCCTGCTGCAGTTCGAGCGCTCGTCGATTTCTTCCAGCGGGTTTGGCGGCACCGGGTCGCTCTCGCCTGAAGAATACGCCAAGCAGCTGATCGGCACCGACGAGTCCGGCCGTCTGCTGGACGGCGATCTGCGGGCGCGCCTGGCCGATCACCGGATGTATGCCAAGGCGTTTGCGCTGACCGTGCAGCGCCAGACGGAACAGGCAAAGGCTGGCCAGGCCGTGGGGCATACCGCCTCGATCCTGAAATATGGCGCCGCCAAGATGAACCAGGACCGGCACGAGCTGCTGATCGAAGCGCTGGGCACCGAGGGCCTGGGCTGGGCAGGGGAGGGCTTTGACAAGGGCGCCCTGCGCGTCACGCGCCAATGGCTGCGCTCGAAAGGCAACTCCATCGAAGGCGGCACGTCCGAGATCAACCTCAATGTCATCGCCAAGCGCGTGCTGGGTCTGAAGGATCATCAGTAGGCGGAACTTGATCTCTGCTTTTCGGAACAACCCTACGACATAGAATTTAAGGTGTCAGAGTAATGAGCTTTGTACTGACTGAAGACCAGGAAATGCTGCGCGAAACTGCGATGGCGTTCGCGCGCGACGAACTTTCCGTCAACCATCTGCGGGCGCTGCGCGATGCCGGCGCCAATGGCAAGGACGCAAAAACCCGGCAGAAACTGGCCGAGCTTGGCTTTTTCGGCGTGATCATCCCCGACGAGCCGGGCGCGGAAACCTTTGGCCTGACGGGCCTTGGCCAGATCCTCGAAGCGCAGGGCCGCACCCTTGCGGCCACGCCCCTGCTGCAGACGGCGCTGATTGCTGCCTCGGTCTTCCAGCTTGGCGGCAGCCCCGCCCAGCAGGCCGAATGGCTGCCGAAGATCGCCGCCGGCGAGGTGACGTTTGCGCTCGCCCTCGACGAGTCCGCGCATTTCTCGCCCTACAGCGTTTCGACCGAGGCTGAGCGCAACGGGCAGGGCTATACGATCAACGGTATGAAGAAATATGTGCCCGACGCGCATCATGCCGACATGCTGATCGTTGTGGCGCGCACCTTTGGAAGCAGCGGGGATCGCCATGGTCTCAGCCTGTTCCTTGTGCCGGCCGATGCCAAGGGCGTGACCATCAGTGAGCTGAAGACTGTTGACAGCCACGGCGCCGCGCATGTGACGTTCGATGATGTCATGGTGGTGGAGAGCGCGCTCATCGGGCCGGCTGACCAGGGCGCTGATATTCTTGATCCCGTGCTCGACCGCGCAGCCATCGGGCTGGCCGCCGAAATGCTCGGCTCGGCCCAGGCCGCGTTCGACATGACGCTGGAATATCTCAACAACCGCAAGCAGTTTGGTCAACTCATCGGCTCGTTCCAGTCTCTGCAGCACCGCGCCGCGAAGATGTTTGTCGAGCTGGAAATGACGCGGTCCTGCGTTGCTGCGGCGCTGTCGGCGGCGGATGAAGGCAAGCGGGATTTGGCAGAACTCGCGAGCCTCGCAAAGGCAAAGGCCGGCGAGCTTGTGCATCTGGTCTCCAATGAATGCGTTCAGATGCATGGCGGCATCGGCATGACCGATGCTGCAGAGCCGGGCTTCTATATGAAGCGCGCGCGGGTGCAGGAAGCCCTCTACGGATCTGCCAGCTGGCACCGGGATCGCTACGCCCGTCTCGCCGGCTTCTGAGAAAAGTTCCGGTTTTTCCCGGTTTGGTTTTCCTTTTCAGACGTTATGTGGAACTATAAGTTCTACATAACGTCTGAGAAGGAGATTACCCATGACCATTTCACGCCGCGATGCCAAACCTCTCTGCACGGCCGCCGAATTTGCGCTTGCCAATGAGAGCTATCCGCCCGCTGTTGGAAATCTCAATGAGAAAGAGCTCCGCCAACGGATAAATCGCGCGCGAAAACTGCGGGACAAATACGCTGATCTGGCAAGCAAGCAGGCCCGGGAAATCCGCGGCAAGGCGGCGCCGACCCGGCAGAAGGCGCCCACCGGCAATGCGGCGACTGTCACCAAACGCGACTTCTTTGCCGAAACGCTGGACCGTTTCGAAACCAAGCTCGGCATCGTTGAGCGCAGAGCGGCGCGGGAAAGCGTGGCGGCAGAAAAAGAGAAGGCGCAGACGGCCCTGCAATCTGCGCTGGACCGGAAGCAGTCTGCTTCCCAGCGCAAGCCCGCATCCCGGAAGGCGGGCAAGGGCATGAGTTCCGCGCCGTCGAGCAAGCGGGAAGCCTTTCCAAACCTGAAGACGATGAAAGGCGCAGCGCGCGCCAACAATGCGCGCAGCCAGGCCAAACGCGACGCCAAGCGCTGAGCGTATCGCGAAAAAAGAAAAGCCGCCGCTCCGGTGATCGGGGCGGCGGCTTTGCCTTGTGGATGTGGCCGCCTCAGGCTTTCTTGAGCGCAGCGGCTTTTTTCAGTTCCTTGGCGATCAGATAGTAAAGCACCGGGCGATGTTTGGCGCGCACGCTGCGGCCATACTTCTCTACCGCTGCCTTGATGGCGGCATCTGCCTTTGCCTCATCGGTGACGCCGAGCCGTTTGCCGATGAAATTCGTCTTTACGCGGGCGAGTTCATCCTTGTCGGAGGCGGCAACCGTGGCTGAGTCAGCCTTATAGATTGCCGGGCCGCAGGCTTTGACAACTGCATCGAGAAGGGCAAGGTCCGGGCGCGCTTCGCCGACTTTTTCCTTCAGGTCTGCGATATATTTCTCAACGAGAACTTCTTTGGCGCTAGGCGCCTTGGTGGTGGCTTTTGCCATTTTGATTTCCTTCCTTGGTCCACTCCAGCGCAGAAAGGCGAAGCGGATAATGCCACAGGGTTTGCGAAGGAGGCCTGATGCCTCAAGGGCATGTAGACCTCGCTTCGGCGGAAGGATCAAGCAGAAATGCACAGGCTGTGCATTTCTGCCTAAATTATCAGTATACAGATTTTACTTGTTAAGTGCGTAAATCATGCAGACGCTGGAGGATATCTGCTGGGGTTTATCATCCGATGGCAGATTGAGTGTGTCGATATCAGCCTGGGTGATGGTTATCTGGCGCCCGCCGACCATGCCGCTGGCAACGGGAGGCGGCGGAGGCGGCGGGGGTGGTGGCGGCGCCATCGCAGCCGGCGCTGAACGATAGTAGTCGTAATCACTGCCCGCCATGGAGGACCACTGGCCAAGGCAGGGGCCGCCGCCTTCCTGCACAACCATCAGCTTGCCGAGCGTTGCGCCGCTGGCGGCAGCCGTGGCCCTGGCGCGGGCAGAGCCATTCTTCACAGCGGCTTCATAGGCGGCCAGGTTCATCTCGGTGGTTCTTTCCAGATAGGTCGAGAGGCCGGAAGAGTTTTCCGGGGCCAGGGTCAGCGCGCCTGCGCGCGCCGCGCCCGCCTTGGAGACATCATCCACGATCACGCTCAGCGAAACGCGCGCCTCATAGGCGCGGATCTTGTCGGAGCGCTCATTGTCGATGCGATTGCCATCCTTGTCCTTGTATTGCTCATAGAGCGCGGTGACGTTCACCGAGGACTGGATGAGGGCGCTCTTGCCGGCCGTCTTCTTGATCGTGTCATAGGCAAGACGTCCACGCTCGACCGCCAGCTGCATCGCTTTTTTCGAATCCTTGTCGGTTTCCAGATAGGTCACCGAGAAGGAAGCGCGGTTTGGAGCAACCTCCATGTTGGCCCGGCCGAGCACTTCGATGACAGGGTTTCTCGTCCAGTAGGGCGTTGTGAAGGCCTCGTTCTGGAAGTCGGGCATGGTCTGCGCGCTGGCCAGAGACGTGGCGGCCGTACTCATCGCAAGGAACAGGCACGCAAGGGCGCGCATGGCGGAAAGGCGTTTCATGTATGTCCCCATAAGGTCAGATGTGAATGCGGCCTGCAGAGTGAACTGCAGGCCGCAAAACTATCGAACCTTTAATGTGGCCGTACAATGGCTGGATTAGTCCCCTTTTTCGTTCGCTTCGGCCTGGAGCAGCGTGTAGCGCTCGATGCCGATACGCTCGATCAGGGCGAACTGGGTTTCCAGATAATCGACGTGTTCTTCCTCATTGTGGAGGATCTTGTAGAAGAGATCGCGGCTGCCATAGTCGCGCACTTCCTCACAATACTGGATCGCGTCGCGCAGCAGCGGGATGGCGATATTCTCGAGCTTGAGATCGCATTCGAGAATTTCCTGAACGCTCTCGCCGATATGCAGCTTGCCCAGATCCTGAAGGTTGGGCAGGCCGCCGAGGAAGAGAACACGCTCTACCAGCCAGTCGGCGTGATGCATCTCCTCGATCGATTCCTCATACTCTTTCTTGGCGAGCTTGGAGACGCCCCAGTCGCGCAGCATGCGGGAATGCAGGAAATACTGGTTGATGGCGGTCAGCTCGTTTTTCAGGGCCTGGTTCAGGAAGTCGATGACCTTCTTGTCGCCTTTCATGGGGAGCTCCGCTGGTTGGCTATGTAAGTGAATCTACCTAGGCATATAGAGGAGGGGTTGGCGGCGATCAACCAAAAAATCCAATAAAATCAATTGCATATGAAAGTGCGACACAGTTGCAGCGGACATGCGCCAAGCGCCTGCGCAAGGCAGGCACAGTCAATGCTTTGAGTTTTCAGGAAGAAACGGTCCGCAGCAGCGGGCTTATTCAGCAGCGATCATCGGCAGGGAGCCGCTTTGAGCGTCCATCTTCTCGGAAATCATTTCCCCGATCGTGGTGGAGCACTTGCCGCAATTGAACTTGCAGCCATGGTGAGCCTGCACAGCCTTGGGGCTGCGGGCGCCAGCATCCACGGCCTCGCGGACCGAGCGGCAGTTGATACGATTGCAGACGCAAATGATCATGCGAACCATTTGCAGCACTTGCGAATGAGTGTCAATCAGGCTTTCGCGGAAGGCGGGCCTGAATTTGCATCCCCGGGCGCGGTCAGGCGGCGGGCGGACTCTCCCATCCAAAAACATCTTCAATTCCAAGGCCGAAGACCCTGGCTATCCGGAAGGCGCTTTCCAGAGAGGGGGAGTATTTGCCCCGCTCTATCGCGATGACCGTCTGGCGGGTGACGCCGATCATCTCGGCAAGCTGTGCCTGGCTCATCCCGCCGCGTGCTTCGCGCAGCTCCCGTATGCGATTGGTGATGGGAGGGGCGTTGGCCATGGCTCAGCCACCCCGGCGGTACAGGAAGATCTGGAAGGCGTATTCCGATATCTGCGACAGCATCAGGCTGAGAAAGACCAGGTGGAACAGCATGTTTCCGTCGAGGTTCAAAGAATAGTGCCAGAGGCCCCCGAGCGCCGGAACGGCCAGCACATAGCCCGACCAGTTGCCCGCCTTGTCGGCAATGATCTTTTCCCGCTCATCGGCGGGCGCATCGGCCTCCTTGCCGGCCATTCCCGCAAGAACCGACATCATGATCACCGAGGCAATCACGATGAACACCACATAGGCGATGACAAAGCCGATGATCGGCGGGGCGGTTCTGCCAAGCGCCTCGGAAAGGCTCATCACCTTGCCGAAATAGAAGACCGCGCCCGCACTCAGGATGAGGCCCATGCCCCATGCGGATTTTTCCCGGAACGACATGTTCGCGACGGTTTCGATAACAGACATGGCGGTCTCCGATCGTGTCAAAAATTCTATACATCCTCATGTGGTTCAAAATTTTTGACATGTCAAACATCTTTTACAAAACTTGCCCCGTCGCTTGACGCCCCCCGGCGCGGCCTCTAGGTCCGGCGGACCATTAATCAGTAGTGACTGACAATAAGATGACCGACCTTTCGACCCTCGCCCAAACTGCCAAGGCCTGGCCTTTCGAGCTTGCGCGCGCGCTGGAAAAGCGCGTGGCCGAACAGGTGAAGGCGGGCGAGCGCAAGGCAGACGCGCCGGTCATCTTCGAGACGGGCTACGGCCCCTCGGGCCTGCCGCATATCGGCACCTTCGGCGAAGTTGTGCGCACCACGATGGTGCGCCATGCGTTTGAGGTGCTGACGGCGGGCAAATATGCCACGCGCCTGATCTGCGTGTCCGATGACATGGACGGTATGCGGAAGGTTCCCGATACCGTGCCCGATCCCAAATCGCTGGAAACCTTCCTCCAGAAGCCGCTGACATCGGTGCCCGATCCTTTCGGCACCCATGCGTCCTATGGCGCGCATATGAATGCGCGTCTCTGCGCGTTTCTCGACAAGTTCGGCTTCCAGTACGAGTTTCTTTCGGCCACCGACTGTTACAAGTCCGGCCGGTTTGACGCGATGCTGCTGCGCGCGGCGGAGACGTATCAGGCGATCATGGATGTGATGCTGCCGACCCTGGGGGAGGAGCGGCGGGCCACCTATTCGCCCTTCCTGCCGATCAGCCCGAGCACGGGCCGCGTGCTGTATGTGCCGATGAAGAAGGTAGACGCTGCGCGGGGGGAAGTGACGTTCACGGATGAAGACGGCACGGATGTGACGCTGCCCGTTACCGGCGGCGCGGTGAAGATGCAGTGGAAGCCCGATTTCGGCATGCGCTGGGCCGCGCTCGGCATCGACTTTGAAATGTTCGGCAAGGACCATCAGGCCAACGCGCCGATCTATTCCAAGATCTGCCGCATCCTGGGGGCGCGCCCGCCGGAACAGTATGTCTACGAACTGTTCCTGGACGAGAAGGGCGAAAAGATCTCCAAGACCAAGGGCAATGGCATCTCGGTCG
This sequence comes from Hyphomonas sp. NPDC076881, assembly GCF_050269995.1. Classification (NCBI taxonomy): domain Bacteria; kingdom Pseudomonadati; phylum Pseudomonadota; class Alphaproteobacteria; order Hyphomonadales; family Hyphomonadaceae; genus Hyphomonas; species Hyphomonas sp. NPDC076881. Next base: position 169,153 of record NZ_JBNNJJ010000006.1, read on the forward strand.
AGCAATGGCTGACCTATGCGCCGGACGAGAGCCTGGCGCTGTTCCAGTTCCAGAAGCCGCGTGTGGCGAAGAAGCTCTATTTCGACGTCATCCCCAAGACCGTGGACGAATACCTCACCTTCCTCGAGAAGTTCCCGCAGGAAGAGGTCGCCGCGCAGCTGGAAAACCCTGTCTGGCACATCCATTCCGGCCGCCCGCCGCAATGGTCGAGCCCGGTCAGCTTCGCGCTGCTGATGAACCTCGTGGCTGTCGCCAACCCGACCGATACCTCCCAGCTCTGGGCCTATATCACCCGCTACGCGCCCGAAGCGTCTCCGCAGACCCATCCGCTGCTGGACGAGCTGGCGGGCTATGCCATGCGGTATTACCGCGACTTCGTGTTGCCGGCGAAAACCTTCCGGGCACCAACGGATCAGGAGCGCGCCGCGATGGCTGACCTTTCCGGCCGCCTCAAGGCATTCAGCGATGAGCCCACCGGCGAGAACCTGCAGACGCTGACCTTCAGCGTTGGCAAGGATCATGGCTTTGAAAATCTGCGCGAATGGTTCAAGGCGCTTTACGAGGTGCTGCTGGGCCAGGAGCAGGGGCCGCGTTTCGGTAGTTTTGCCGCGCTCTATGGCGTGGCCGAGACCGCCGGGCTGATCGACGACGCGCTGGCGCGTGGCTGAGCTGTAAGCTGAAAGTAACGCAAATGCGGGTTATGGTTGGGTCTTCACAAGGAGGCTCCCCGCCCATGCGTCTTTGCATTCTTGCTGCGCTCGCCCTGACTTTGCCGATGACGGGCTGTGTGGCGGCCAAGATCGTCACCGTTCCGGTCAGCCTGGCGGGGGACGCGCTGGAGGCAACGGCCAAGGGCGTGGTGTATGTAGGCGGCACGGCCGTCCGGGTGACGGGCGACGCGCTGGACGGGCCCGACGAGATGGTCCGCCTCGAAGTGACCTACAAGAAGGGCAAGGGCACGCGCACCGAGACGCGCGAAGTCAAAGCCAAATATGTCGAGCGGGAAATCAAGAAGATGAGCAAGAAGGGCAAGGTGGTGGACGTGGAAGTGTCGCCGCTCCGCTGATCCCTGAAAAAGAAACCCCTGACCCGCTTTCGCGGGCCAGGGGGGCAGTTTCACTGCGCGCCATACAGCCGGGAAGCGGTCCGGCTATCGCGCTGCAGCGATCAGGGAGACCTTCGCCTTGGGCAGCTTGCCCTCCGGCCAGCCGGCCCAAAGCTCTGCCGCATGGGCCTTGGCTTTTTCCACGGCGGCTTCCTTTACATGGCCGAAGCCGCGGATTTCGTCGGGCACTTTGGCAATCTCGACGGCCAGGCTGTGATTGGCGGGGGTCAGCTCCCGCGCAATCTGGCTCATATTGGCGAGATAGTCATCGCGCAGGGCGCGTTCCATCTTGCGCTCCCCGGTATAGCCGAAGAGATCAAACCGGGTGCCGCGCAGGCCTTTCAGCCTGGCGAGAACCCGGAAGCCGGTCAGCATCCACGCGCCGAAATGCTTTTTCTCCAGATGCCCGTTGCCATCCTTCTTCGAGAGGATAGGCGGGGCGAGCCAGAAGCGCAGCTTGCCGCCCTTGAACTGGCTGGCCAGCTGCTCAGCAAACTTTCCATCCGTATAGAGACGGGCAACCTCATACTCGTCCTTGTAAGCCATCAGCTTGTAGGCATAGGTGGCCACCGCGCGCGTCAGGTTCTCGCCGAGGCCGGCCTGCGTCTCTGCCGCGCGGACCTCTGCCACGATATCCCGGTAGCGGGCGGCATAGCCGGCATTCTGATAAGCGGTGAGGCGGCCTGCGCGGTCCTCGATCAGTTCGTCCAGGGTCTTGGGCTCGATATGGCCGCGGGGATCGTGCTGCGGGGCGAGGCGTTCAGGCGCCGCGGCGGCGAGGCGGCCGATATTGAACGCCGCCATGTTATCCTCAACCTTGGTGCCGTTGAGCCGGATGGCGCGGTAAAGGCCGCGCAGGCTGACGGGCACTTTGCCCTTCTGCCAGGAATAGCCCACCATGATCATGTTGGTGTAGATGGCGTCATGCAGATAGCCCACGGCGAGCGCTTCGGCATCAAAGGCGCCGAACTCTGCGGTCTGGCGCTTTACCCGCGCCGAGAGCAGATCGCTCTCGAAACGTTTCGACCGGTTACGGATGAATTCCGAAGTGGGGGTAACGTCCGAATTGGTGTAGGCGGCCGTGCGCTCCGGGTCCATGAGGTTCAGCGCGTCGCCGCCGGCGGCTACCACAAGATCGCAGCCGATGATCAGGTCAGCGCTGGCCGGGGGCACGCGGCCGGTGGAGATCATCTCCGGCTCGCGCGCAAAGCGCACATGGCTGAGCACCGGCCCGCCTTTCTGCGCAAGGCCCGTCATATCCAGCGTGCAGGCCGCATTGCCGTCCACATGCGCGGCCATGGCCAGCACGGCGGCAACCGTGGTCACGCCTGTTCCGCCCACGCCCGTGAACAGCACGTTCCAGGGCCGGGCGAGGCTGGGCGTTTCGGGCAGGGGCAGGCCGTCGGCATCAAAGACAAGGCGCGGCTGGTCTTCCCAGGCCGGTTCGCCATCCTTGATCGTCACGAAGCTCGGGCAGAAGCCCTTGACGCAGGAGAGATCGGTATTGCAGGTCGACTGGTTGATCCGGCGCTTGCGGCCAAGTTCGGTCTCCACCGGCTCCACCGAGAGGCAGTTGGATTTGATCGAGCAATCGCCGCAGCCCTCACAGACTTCGGTGTTGATGATGGTGCGTACACGGTCTGGGGCGATCATGCCGCGCTTGGAGCGGCGGCGCTTCTCGGTGGCGCACATCTGGTCGTAGATGATGACGGAGACGCCTGGTGTCTGGCGCAGTTCCTTCTGCACGTCTTCCAGATCGTCGCGGTGATAGATCTTCACGCCGCGCGGCAGGCCGGTGACGGCGGCATAGCGCGTCGGATCTTCGGTCACGATACGGATGGTCTTGACGCCTTCAGCCTCCACCTGCTGGGCAATCTGGGCGGGCGTCTGGCCAGATTCCACATGCTGCCCGCCGGTCATGGCAACCGCGTCATTGTAAAGGATCTTGTAGGTCATGTTTGCGCCACTGGTGACGGCGGCGCGGATGGCCAGAGAGCCGGAATGGGAATAGGTGCCATCGCCCAGATTGACGAAGACGTGGGGTTCTTCGGTGGCCCAGTGCTGGCCCACCCAGGCAATGCCTTCCCCGCCCATCTGGCTGGTCATGTCAGTTTTCCGGTCTGGCATGAAGTTGGCCATATAGTGACAGCCGATGCCGGCGAGGGCGCGGGAGCCTTCGGGAACATTGGTGGAGGTGTTGTGAGGGCAGCCCGAGCAGAAATGCGGCGAGCGCACGGTGGGCGAGGCATTCGTGCGCGCAGCTTCGCCGGCGCTGCCCACGCGGTTGAAATAGGCCTCGGCGCGGCTGGTATCCCAGCCCGAAGGGATGGAGCGCATCAGCGCGTTGGCGATTTCCGGAATGCTGAGCGAGGCAATGTCGGAAAGGAGCGGGCGGCCTTCCCCGTCGAACTTGCCTTCGATCACCGGGCGCCGGCTTTCCGGGAGGTCGTAGAGGGCCGCCTTCAGCTGCGCTTCGATCAGCGGGCGTTTGTGCTCGATGACCACCACACGCTCCAGGCCGGAGCAGAATTCGCGGATGCCTTGCGGCTCCAGCGGCCAGGGCATGGCCACCTTGAAGATGCTGAGGCCGAGGCGGCCAGCTTCTTCCGGCGTCAGGCCGATCGCGGCGAGGGCCTCGAACACGTCGCGGGCTGCCTGGCCGGTCACGATGATGCCGATGCGCGGCTTGGGCGAAGGCAGGATCACATGGTCCAGCCGGTTGGCGCGGACATAGGCCTGCGCGGCGGGCAGTTTGATCTGGCGCAGCCGGGCTTCCTTGTTGAGGGGAATGTCGCCCCGGCGCATATGCACGCCGCCTTCCGGGAAGGGGAAAGACGGCCGCTGGATCGACAGCCGGCTGAGCGTGACATCGACCACGGAGCCCGAATCCATCGTATCGGCGAGCGCCGTGAGCCCGACCCAGGCGCCGGAGAAGCGGCTCATCTCCCAGCCATGGATGCCATAGTCCAGCACGTCCTGGATCGAGGCCGGGTTCAGCACCGGGATCTCGGCATCCATCATCGCGTAATCGGACTGGGACGGCAGGGTGGAGGATTTGCAGTTATGGTCGTCCCCCACGATGGCGAGGACGCCGCCAAGCGCCGAGGTGCCGGCGGCATTGGCGTGTTTGAAGACATCGCCGGTGCGGTCCACGCCGGGGGCCTTGCCATACCAGATGCCGAACAGGCCATCGAATTTTGCGCCGGGGAAGAGGCCGAGTTGTTGCGAGCCCCAGACAGCGGTGGCGCCGAGGTCTTCGTTGAGGCCTTCCCAGAATTTGATGTCGTGAGCATCGAGAAGTTTCTGGACGGCGCGGAGTTGCTGGTCATAGCCGCCGAGGGGAGAGCCCCGATAGCCCGAGATGAAGCCGCCGGTATTGTGGCCTGCGGCACGGTCCAGGCGCTTGCGATCAATGGGCAGGCGGACGAGGGCCTGGATGCCCGTCATATAAGCCTTGCCCTCGACAAGTTCGTATTTGTCGTCCAGCGTAACTTCACGATGTTTCATGGCAGACTGGCGCTCCAATGTCTGCGGCATATTATTGGGAAAAACGAACGAAATTGCTTGCCTATCTTGCGAGAATTTTGTTATTTCCGGGAATATTCTTCCAATTGTTGAGGGGTTCCCGGTAAATTGTCCCAAGAGCTTGATAGCATTGATGCCCGCATCCTCGATCTGATTCAACACGATGCGAGCCTGTCGGTCGCTGAAATTGCAGAGCGTGTGGGGCTTTCTTCTTCACCCTGCTGGCGGCGCATCAAGCGTATGGAAGAGGCCGGCTTCATCAAGGGGCGGGTGACGCTGATTGACAATCATGCGCTGGGGCTGAACTTCGAGGTGATTGCCAGCGTCAAACTGGCCTTGCCGAGCAAGGAAAACCTTGAGGCTTTTGAAGCGCTTGTGCAGCTCTGGCCGGAGGTGGTCGAATGTATGACCGTGACCGGGGCGGTAGACTATTCCATGCATATCGTAACAACGGACATGCATGCTTATGACAATTTCCTGCGCGACAAACTCCTTGGTTCCAAACTGGTTTCTGACGTTCAGTCGCGGATTGTCATCCGCGTTGCGAAGAAAACCACGGCCCTGCCCCTCGGCCTCGTGCGCCAGTCTGCAAAGTCGAGCGATTAGGGCCCGGCGGGCGGCAAACCGCGTCATTTTGAGTATTCTGGCAGCCAGTTTGATAACCGGCCCGGTCATGGCCGAGACAATTCCGGACAAATCTGGACAGATCCGACCCCTTCTGGAGACCGCGCGGGAGAGGCACGGCCTGATCGGGCTGGGCGCCGTGGTCGCCACGCCGGAGGACGGGATCATTGCGCTCGCGGTCACCGGGGAGCGCGCGCGGGGCGGCGCGGCCATTCAGCCCACTGACGCCTGGCATATTGGGTCCAATACCAAGATGCTGACTGCGCTGGGCTGGGCACGTTTGGTGGAGGCAGGCTCGGCGCGCTGGGGGATGACGCTGGGCGAGATCTTCGAGGGCGAGACGCTGCACCCCCGCTGGCGGGATGTAACGATTGAGGAGCTGCTGGCGCATCGCTCGGGCGCGGCGGCCAATCCCGGCGTGCTGTGGATGACCGGGGCGGGGCGCAATGGCGACCCTGTGGCGCAGCAGCGCGCCAGCCTGGTGGCCAGCACCTTGCAGAAAACCCCGGCGGGCGAGCGCGGCGCGTTTGTGTATTCCAACCTCGGCTACATCCTTGCCGGAAGGGCGATGGAGCAGGTGGCGGGAACAGGGGAGACCTATGAGCAGCTGATGCGCCGTCTGGTGATTGAACAGGTACCGCAGGGCGCGGGCATGGGATTTGGCTTTGGACCGCCGAGTGCCATTCAGGGGCATAAGGGCGGCTTGTTTGGCGGGCTAAGGCCCGTGGGCACCGGGCCTTCTGCCGACAATGCGCCCGCCTTTGCCTCTGCCGGAACAGCCCATATCAGCCTTGCCGGGCACGCCCTTCTGTTGCTGCCTTTTCTGGAGGGCCCCCAGGCGCTGCCTGGCGAGATGCGCCGCAGGCTGATGACGCCCTATCCGGACGCGGCGGCGGAGTATGCCATGGGGTGGGGCGTGCAGACAGGCGCGGATGGCAAACCCGTTTATCTGCATGCGGGGTCCAACACGATGTGGCTGTCGCAGGTTGTGGTGTTGCCGGAGCCGGGCGCGGTGATCATTGTCAATACGAATGCGGCCGGCAAGCAGGCAGACGAAGCCATCCGTGAGCTGACAGGTCAGTTGATCGGCTGGGCGCAGGAAAATGCCCGCTAGAGACGTTCGGCCCGCACGACATGCCCATCTGAACGCACAAGGCGGTAATCTTCCCCCTCCGGCCAGACGCGCAGATAGGTGATGAAATCGTTCGGATTGATGCCCACCTGATCGGGCCCCTGGAAGAAGGCGCCCGGCTCAAAGCAGACCCAGGCAAGCGGGCGGTCCCAGGTGGCCTTTGCGCCGGCCTCTTCAATCATGGCCTGCAGGGCGCGGCGCGTTTCGGCCGGCGGATATTGCAGGAAGACCGAATGATAGATCACGGTCGGGCCTTCTTCGGGGCGTGAGGCGAGCTTTGCCTTCAGCCAGTCTGCCGCGTCTGCCTTGTCGACGCGGACGCGGGTGCGGCGGGCCAGCGCGATAGCGGCATCGAGCCGCGCAAGCCGTTCGGGCTGGTCGGGCCAGACATAGGATTTGAGGCGGCGGGCGGCCGAAGCCTTTGAAAGACTGATCGGCGCCTGATCGCAGGCCGCGCGGGAGGCGACGTTGAACGACATGTCGATATGATCCGGGGGCGGACCATCCCACTCGGTGTCGATGGTGACGTCGCTGTTGCCGGTAAGCTCCCAGCGGCTGGTGCGGTAATTGAACCGGTCCCAGTTCTGGTTGAGGCCAGCGCTGGCGCCCAGTTCCAGCATATGCATCGGCCCCGGAAAGAGGCTGGCGACCTTCAGGAAGCCCGGCACGAGCGCAATGGCGCGCCGGGTTTCGTTGGTCTGCGGGGGGGATTTCATGAAAACCTTTGCCGCCCGCTCGCGCCTTGTCAGCCAGTCGCGCGCGATGGGCCAGACGGCCTCCATGGTCCAGTCCGGATTGGCGCCTGGATAGACGGCGGCCAGTTCCGGCGCCTTGCCGCCCAGAACGGCATAGTGAAGGTATCCGGCGATCCGCAGGGACAGCGCATCGCGGCGGGGATTGCCCGGCCAGCCCCTGACCAGCCGCTCAACCGGCCCGCCGGCCTCGATATCGCTGGCCATGGCGTGGCACAGGGCCTCCATGAATGGAGACCCCAGCGCAGCGCAGAACCCTGCCTGCTCGCGAAAATGCGCGAGAATGTCGTCCCTGGTTGTACCCGCCACGCGGTTGTGCCCCTTCGCTCACACACTACCGATAGAGGTATGTAAAGAGACTTCATAGCCGGAATTTATTGCTGCGCAGATGATTTCTGGCGTTAACCTTGTGCCTGCCTCATGCAGCGGCAGGGCCGGGCCGTAGCCGCTGAAGGACCAGGCGCGGGCGCGGCCTGCCTGGATGAGAAAGGCTTTCCCTTCAACGGCGTACATGGCGCCGTCCGGAAGCTGGGCGGGGGTGATGATCTCGCGCGCGCGGCGGCCGGTGAGCACCTGCTGCATCGCCCCGGCGGAGAGGGCATCGGCTTCAGAGATCGAGGCGCCCGGCTTCAGGCGGCCCGCGCGGATGAGGGCCTGCCGGAAAGCTTCCGCCTCCTGCCGGCGGCATTCGAAGCAGGGCCGGTGGCCGCCCGCCAGAGCAGTCGCCTCATCCAGAAAGAAGAGTTCGGTATAATGGCCGGGCCGCATCAGCGTGCGGCGCCGGCCTTTGAAATCCAGCCGGCAGATGATCCAGCGCTGGCTGGCCCATTGCCGGGCTTTCAGTGTACGGTCTTCCCGGTGGAAGCAGCCACCCCGGTTTCCCATGAACAGGCCGCGTTCGGGCACGGCATGCAGATGCCCGAACGGGTCAGCCCGGTTCTGGAGCGGCATGGCGCGCAGCCCTCCCAGATCTGGGAGGGCTGCTGATGCCGGAACTGTCAGTCTCGGGAATATTCATTCCTGTTTGCCCCATCGAAAGCGGCCTGATTTCAGGCAGCACTTGCTGAAATCTGCGATCCGAACCGCAGGGGCAAAGGTCGTTCCGTCCGAGTTTTTCGACGAGTTCCTTATCGCCGTGTACGATCCGTACGCCGCGCTTTACGCTGGTTTCGGAGTTGAAGCCCTTGCGGCGTTTAGAGGAGACCTCGAAAGGACGGAAGTTCATCAAATGATCTGATCTTGCGGGCCATGACAACCTCCCTGTTTGTGTGGGAGGCCGTCATAACGCAAGGGCAGGTTGAACGCTAGACCCGCTCGACCGCCATGGCGATGCCTTCGCCGCCGCCGATGCAGAGGGAGGCCATGCCTTTTTTCAGGCCGCGGTCTTCCATCGCTGCCAGCAGCGTGATGAGCACGCGGGCGCCGGAAGCGCCGATCGGGTGGCCCATGGCGCAGGCGCCGCCATTCACGTTCAGCTTGTCATGGCTGATGCCGAGCTCTTTCATCGCGATCATCGGGACGACCGCGAAGGCTTCGTTGACTTCCCACAGGTCCACATCCTCGGCCTTCCAGCCGGCCTTCTTGAGGGCCTTCTGTATGGCGGGGACGGGGGCGGTGGTGAAATAGGCCGGCTCATGCGCATGGCTGGAGGCGGAGACGATCTTGGCAATCGGCGTGAGGCCGCGTTTCTTCGCTTCGGATTCGCGCATCAGCACCAGGGCGGCGGCGCCGTCGGAGATGGCCGAGGCGTTGGCGGCGGTGACCGTGCCATCCTTGCTGAAGGCGGGCTTCAGGCTGGGGATCTTGTCGGGCATCGCTTCGCGGGGAAGCTGGTCGGTGTCGATCACGGTTTCGCCCTTGCGGGTTTTCACGGTGACGGGGGCAATCTCGCGCTTGAACTTGCCGGCTTTGGTGGCGTCCTGAGCGCGCTTCAGCGTTTCGAGGGCGTAGGCGTCCTGCTGCTCGCGCGTGAACTGGTATTCGCGGGCGATCATGTCGGCGAAGTTGCCCATCGGGCCGCCTTCATAAGCGTCTTCCAGGCCATCGGTGGCCATATGGTCGCGCGCGGAGGCGGCGCCGTATTTGTGGCCCTGGCGCAGGGTGATGAGGTGGGGCGCGTTGGTCATGGATTCCATGCCGCCGGCGACGATGACGGTAGCTTCGCCCGCCAGCAGGGCGTTGCGGCCCATGACGACGGCTTCCATGCCGGAGCCGCACATCTTGTTGATGGTGGTGGCTTCGGTTTTTTTGTCGAGGCCAGCCTTGATCGCCGCCTGGCGGGCCGGGGCCTGGCCCTGGCCGGCGGGCAGGCAGTTGCCCATGATGATTTCGTCAACTTCCGTAGCGCCAAGCTTGGCTTCGGCGGTTGCGGCTTTCACGGCATGAGCGCCAAGCTCATTGGCCGAGAAGCTGGCAAGTTCGCCGAGCAGGCCGCCCATGGGCGTGCGGGCCATACCTACGATGACGACCGGATCTTTCTCTGACATGGGGCGCGTTCCTTCCTGAGAATGGTTTCTTGTGCGGCGCGGGAGAATAGGCGCCGGACATGCCGTTTCGTCAAGGCCGGGGAGGCCGGTTCCCGGCCTGCGTCAGCTGCCGAGAGCTGCTTCGATGTCAGCCGCCAGGGCTTTGTCGCCGGGTTTTACCGAGGAGGAGTAGGCCTTGATTGGCGTGCCATCGGCGCGGACGAGGATCTTGTGGAAGTTCCATTTCGGCTGCGCCGGCTCGCCCAGCGTGGTGACGGCGGCCTTGTAGAAGGGGTGCTGATCCGGGCCGGTGACGGCGTATTTCTTGGTCAGCGGGAAGGTGACGCCGTAATTGATTTCGCAGAAGGATTTGACGTCCTCCTCGCTGCCGGGCTCCTGACCGCCAAAATCATTGGACGGGACGCCGACGATCACGAGGCCGTCCGCCTTGTTCGCCTCGTAGAGTTCCTGAAGGCCGGCATATTGCGGCGTGTATCCGCAGCGCGAGGCGGTGTTGACCACCAGGATGGCCTTCGCATTGAGGGCGGTGAGATTGAGCGGTTTGCCGTCGATGCTGGTGAATTCGGTGGCGGACATGGCGATGCCGGTCTCCTGGGCAGCGGGCGGGGTGGGGGCGTCCTCCTTGGGGCCGGCGGTCGCTTCGGAGCAGGCTGCGAGCAGCATGGGGGTGGCAAGGGCGAGCATTGCTAGGCGCATCGGCGCATCTCCTGAAGGTAATCCACAGGAAGTATAGGCCGCTGAAAGGCCGCGTCATCCCCATGCGAGATGAAATGCTTGTGATTTGAAGAAGCCGGGCGGCTCAGATCAGCTTGAGGCCGACCTCGGAGCCTTTCTGCCAGACCACCTGAGCGCGGCCGGAAATTCCGACAGTGCGGGCGTTCACAGAGAGGAAGCGGGGCATGGTTTCATTGGTGGGGAAGCGGATGCGCAGGCCTGTGTCGGAATAGTCCAGCACGATCCCCTTACGGGTGTAGCCCGATTCCAGGGTGACGGTGGCTTCCCGGTAGACATGCGCGCGCAGGGGGCGGGCATAGCCTTCGCTGCGCCGCGAAGACGTCACATCTTGAATGCGCGACGGGGTAACCGTCCCGGTTTTCCGGTGTCCCAAGAGGCGCGTGAAAATAGACATGCCCAATCCCTAAGCAAGAACCATGCCGGAATACGGCCCTTGGCCGGCAACTTAGGAATTTGGGGGTTAAAGGCGAATTGACCGGGAGGGTTAAATTCTCCCGGTCAATCCCTTTTGCGGCTGTTACCAGATCCGGACGCGCTGTTCCGGCGGCAGGTAAAGCGGCGCGTCTTCGGTGACGCCGAAGGCGGCATACCATTCGTCGAGATTGCGCACGACGCCGTTAATCCGGTATTCCGGCGGGGAGTGAGGATCGGTCAGCAATTGCTGGCGCTTGGCTTCGTCACGGTATTTCGAGCGCCAGACCTGCGCCCAGCCGAGGAAGAAGCGCTGGTCACCGGTGAGGCCATCGATGACGGGGGCCTGCTCGTCTGCGCTGACCACGCCGTCACCATCGGCATCCAGGCTGAGCTGGTAAGCCTTGTAGGCCATCGAGAGGCCGCCAAGGTCGCCGATATTCTCGCCAAGGGTCAGGCGGCCATTGACGCAGGTGGCCCCGTCATCAAGCGGGCAATAGCCGTTATACTGCGCCACCAGCGCGTCGCCGAGTTGGCGGAAGGCACCCTGATCTTCCGGGGTCCACCAATTGCTGAGCGCGCCGGATGGGGCGTATTTGGCGCCCTGGTCGTCAAAGCCGTGGCCCATCTCATGGCCGATCACCCCGCCGATCGCGCCATAGTTCACGGCCGGATCGGCAGACAGGTTGAAGAAGGGCGGTTGCAGGATGGCGGCCGGGAACACGATCTCGTTGAAGGCCGGGTTGTAATAGGCATTGACCGTTTGCGGGGTCATGAACCATTTCGTCTTGTCGACCGTTGTTCCGAGGTCGGACAGATTATCGTCCATCGCCCATTTGGCAGCCGCCATGGCATTGTCGAGGGCGTTGGAGGTGACCACCAGGGTCTCATAGGTCTCGAACTTGTCGGGGTAGCCGATCTTGGGGTTGAAGCTGTCGAGCTTTTCTTCAGCCTTCACCTTGGTCTGGTCGCTCATCCAGGTGAGTTCTTCGAGGTTGACCGCCATCGCCTTGCGGAGGTTGGCGACGAGTTCATCCATCGCGGCTTTATTCTCCGGCGGGAAGTAGCGTTCGACGAATACCTTGCCGATGGCCTCGCCCATCACGCCTTCAGTGGAGGAAACCGCGCGCTTCCAGCGCTCACGCTGCTGGGGCTGGCCGCGCAGGGTGGTGCCGTAGAAGGCAAAGACTTCACGGTCGATCTCATCGGGCAGGACGTCCGAATGATCGATCAGGAAATGGGCTTTCAGATAGGCTTTCCAGGTGTCGAGCGGCGTTGCGTTTGCCAGCCGGAACATCGCCGGGAAGCCGCCGCCAAGCTTGGTGGCGTCTTCGACCGAAATGCCGGCCTCTGCCAGCTCTTCCTGTGTCGGCGGAACCTGCGCGACGAGGAAATGATCCTGCTCGCCGACGCCGATCGTGTCGAGCGCAATGGCGGCGGGGAAGGGGCCGGCCATGGCGTAGAATTCACTGCGCGAGAGTTTATTGTAGGTGATCTCCGGATTGCGCGACAGGGCCCGGTCCCAGTGGGTCTTGGCCATCTCCGTTTCGAAGGCCATGACGTCTGCGGCCGCCGCTGCCGGATCAGCATAACCTGCCTTGCCGAGAAGGGTTGTCAGCAGATCGACATATTTGGCGCGCTGCTCGGCGGATTTTTCGTCGGTCTTCAGATAATAGTCCCGGTCCGGAAGGCCGAGGCCGCTGAGGCCCATCTGGAAGATGTAGGTTTCCGGGTCCTTGTCATCGACAAACACATAGCCGCTGATTGGCGAGGCAAAGCCGACAGTAGCCGTCAGACGGCTGACATCCTCGATGCTGGCAATCGCGTCGATCTGATCGAAATAGGGTTTCACCGGCTCCAGCCCGGCGGCATTGATCGCATCCATATCGAGATAGGCTGCGTAATAGGCGCCGATCTTGCCTTCCGGCGTATCGAGGGCCGGGCCGGCCTTGGCGAGATCTTCGATGATCAGGCGCACGCGCTGTTCGGATTTTTCGCGGAGCAGGTCAAAATTGCCATAGCGCGAGCGATCCGGCGGGATTTCAATCGTGTCGATCCAGGTGCCGTTTGCATGGGTGTTGAAGTCGTCGCCGGGGCGCACTCCGGTGTTGAAGGCGGTGAGATCCACGCCCCAGCCGCCCCAGGTGTCGGGCGCGGAGAGAACAAGGCCCTCGGGTGTTGGATATTTTCCGTCGCTTGTCTGGCTGGCGGGCGGGGCTTCAGCCGGGACAAGCCCGGCTTCCGGCGGCGATGCAGGCGCTGTGGCGCAAGCGGTGGTGAGCGCGATGACTGCCGCGCCAAGGAGCAAACGTTTCATTTCCGGTCCTCCGACTGTTTGCAAAAACGACCGATGGCCGGGATGCCCGGCCATCGGCTTACTGATCAATTCAAGGGGTGGCATATGAGGCTACTCTGCCGGGTGGGCTGGCGCATCATGGCCGCCCTGGCTGGTGCCCATAAGGGCCTCCTCATCCAGCGTGACATGGCCGGTATAGCCTTCACCGATCTGGCGATATGGCTTGCCGCCCCATGTCCAGCGGAAGATGCGCCCGACTTCCACGCCGGCCGCGTAGAGGGCGGGCACCATCAGCAGTGACACGAACAGCGCAAAGGCAACCGCATAGCCCAGCGATACGATCATCGGCTGGAGGAACTGTGCCTGCACGGAGCGTTCTGCCATCAGGGGCAGGATGCCGACGAAGGTGGTGACCGAGGTGAGAAGGATCGGCCGGAAGCGGGAAACGCCGGCATCGACCAGCGCCTGCACGGCGCCGGCGCCTTCATCCCGCCTGCGGTTCACATAATCGATCAGCACGAGGTTGTCGTTGATGACGACGCCGGCGGCTGCCGCGATGCCGAAGAAGGCGAACATGGCCATGGGCACGCCGCTGACGGCCAATCCGAAGATGGCGCCGCAATAGGCAAAGGGCAGGGCCATCATCAGCAGCAGCGGCTGGGAATAGGACCGGAAAGCCACGGCGAGCAGCATGTACATCGCTCCCACACCGATCAGCAGCAGGCGGCCGATTTCAGCAAAGAAGCGCTGTTCCTGCTCATACCCGCCCGCTTCGCCGCGGATCACATCCGGGAATTGCTGGCGGAAGCCCGGCCAGAAATCCTGCTCCATCGCGCTCATGATCCGGCCCCGGCCGCCATCACCGAAGATTTCGGCAGATATGGTGACCGAACGCACCCGGTTGCGGCGGACGATGCGGTTGATGCCGGGCGCGAATTCGAATTCAGCGACCTGCGTGATCGGAATCTCCCGGCCATCGGCTGTGCGGATACGGAGCGTTTCGAGACTGTCGAGATCCTGGCGCGCCGATTCCGGGAAGCGGACCATGACGCGCACATCTTCGCCGTCGCGCGGATTGCGCTGGGCTTCGATGCCGTAATAGGCCTGCGCCACCTGGCTGGAAACATCGCTGAGGGAGATGCCCAGTGTTTCGGCGCCAGGCTTCAGCGTGACGCGGATTTCCTCGGCCGATGAGGAGAGGTTGTCCGAAATGTCATAGGCTTCGGAATAGGTGGCAAGGTGGTTTTTCAGATAGTCGGCCGCCTCGCGGAGCCGGTCGAGCTCACGGTGGCTGAGCGCGAACTGCACGCCATTGTCAGCCTCGTTGAAGGTGAAGGCAAACTCGATTGCTTCGGCGTCCTGGATTTCGCCGGTGGCGGCGCGCAGCGTTTCGGCGATGTCCTTGGAGCGGATGGTTTCGGGGCGCTCCTCAGGCGGGACGAGGCCGATGAAGGCCTGAACCTGGCGGCCGGCAGCGATCAGCGAGGCATCGCGGATCAGCCCCTCCTTGACGTCCGGGTACTGTTTGGACAGCTCTGACTTGGCAACATCGACACCATTCTGAAGCTGATCGCGCACCTGCAGCAGGCGTTCATACGGTGTGCCATCGGGCATCTCGATGTTGACCTGAATGAGGTCGGCCTCGATTTCCGGCATGAACTTGAAGGGCACGATGCCGGTGGACTGCATCGTCACGGCAATGGCAAACAGCGAGAAGAAGAAAGCGACGGTGGCGTAGCGGAAGCGGATCGCCTGTTCGAGCACCGGCTTGTAGAGGTTGTTGGCAAACCACAGCATACTGTCGGCGATGCGCCGCTGCATGGCCATGAAGCGGCCCGTGCGGCCGTCGAAGGCCTGCTTCTTCATGTGCGAAAGGTGGTTGGGCAGGATCAGCATCGACTCGATGATCGAGAAGGTGAGGGCGGCGACCACGACAAAGCTGATCTGCTGGGTGAACATGCGCGTCGGGCCGGTGATGAAGGCCCAGGGCAGGAAGGCGATGATGGTCGTCAGCACGCCGAAGATCACCGGCTTCATCACCATCTGTGTACCGGCAATGGCCGCGTCGAGACCTTCGCGCCGGCCGGATTCCACCTCCCTGTGTATGTTCTCGCCGATGACGATGGCGTCATCCACGATGACCCCGATCACCAGCAGCACGGCGAAGGTGGACAGGATGTTCCAGGAGACGCCGAAGAAGGGCATCAGCATGACGGCGCCGGCAAAGGCGGTGACGATGCCCGCGGTGACCCAGAGGGCCACGACCGGACGCAGGAACAGGATCAGCACGAGCATGACCAGCAGGGCGCCCTGCAGCGCCGAATTGGTGATCAGGTCCATCCGCGCGTCGAAGGTTTTGGAATCGTCCCAGAGGATATCGATCTTCATGCCTTCGGGCAGGATGCCGTTGGCCGGATCATTGGCCCGCTCGATATAGTCGCGGAAGCCCTTGGCGTATCTCGGGATGTCCATCTGATCGGGCTCAGGTGTCATCACGAAGATGGTGTTGCGGCCGTTGAAGGTGGTGCTGAGCTTGTCGCTGACGAGGCCGTCGATGACGGTGGCGACATCGCTGACGCGGACGGTGCCTTCATTGCTGGTCTGGCGGATGACGATGTCGCCGAACTGCTCGGCCGAGTCGGCGATGTTGCGGGACATCAGCGAAACATCGCCCACGGGGGATTCAATGCGCCCGCCCGACGAGTTGAGCGAGGTGCTGCGTACAGCGGCGGCCACATCGTTCAGCGACAGGCCGAACCGGCGCAGCGCTTCTTCGGACACTTCGATGCTGATCTGCTCGTCCATCGTGCCCTGCATGACGGCGAGTTCCCCGCCGGGAAGGCGGGCAATGTCGTCGCGGACCTTCTTGCCGACGCGGCGGAGCGTTTTCTGGTCAACGTCGCCATGGACCACCATGCCCATGAACGAGTTGCGCTGTTCCCAGCGGGTCACCTGCGGGCGATAGGCCGCCTGCGGAAGGTTGTTGATCTGATCGACGCGGATCTTGATCTCGTCGAGGAAGACATCCATGTCGATGTCATCCCGGCCGCGGATGTTGACCACGCCGGAGCCTTCGGTGGCGATCGAGGTAATCCGGTCGAGGCCGTTGATGCTGGCGACGGCTTCCTCGATACGGGCAACGATCTGTTCTTCGATGTCACGCGGGGAGGCGCCGTTCCAGGCAACCGAGACCGAGGCCCCGGAAACCTTCACGACCGGGAACATTTCCCGCTCCATCGCGCTGTAGCCGAACACGCCGCCGGCAAAGGCGATGATCATCAGCAGGTTGGCGGCAACCGCGTTACGGGTAAACCAGGCGACCAGGCCGTTCATTGCGCGCTCCCCTCGCCGCCTTCCTGGGTGCCGGCATCAGCGAGCGCTTCGGTATCGGCCTTTTTCTTCTGGCCATGCACCTTCACCGTCCCGTCAGGCAGGCGCTCGAGCACGGTGATGCTCATGCCGTCGAATGCCGCCTGGATGGGGCTGGTGACGGCGAGTTCGCCGGGCTCCACGCCGGAGCGCAGATACGCGCCGGTGCGATCGGAATAGGCCACATCCACGGGGCGGATGGAGAGCTTTCCAGTTTTCGCGTCGCCGATGAACAGGCGGTTGTCGCCCCGCAGCGCGGCGCGCGGCGCGATCAGGACATTGTCCAGCTTTGCGCCTTCGATACGGGCGTTGACGAACAGGCCGGGCGCCATTGGCGCGCCGTCATCAGCGCCTTCGCCGAACGGGTCTTTCAGCTCGGCAAAGACATTGATCTGGCGTGTCTGCGAGTTGATGGCCGCGCCGGTGCGTACGACTTCGCCGATCCAGGTGCGCGGCTGGCCGCCAACGACAGCGGAGAATTCGACGCGGGGGCCGGGGGTCTGGGCCGTCGAGGAAAACGCAATCGGCAGGCCAAGCTGGCCAAGGTCGGCATCCTTCAGGGGCAGGGCAACTTCCACCACATCGGTGGCGAAGATGTTACCCAGCGACTGGCCCGGCGAGACGAACTGGCCAATGTCGGCCGAACGTTCCCGCACGCGGCCATCGAAGGGGGCGATCACGGCGGTCCGCCCAAGGCTGAGTTCAGCCTCGGCAAGCTGGGCCTTGGCCGATTCAAGGGCTGCGCGGGCTTCAGCCAGCTGCGGTTCGCGGCGGGCGAGCGGGGAGGCGTCCGACAGGCCAAGGTCGGTCAGATCCTTCTGCGCCAGTTCTGCTTCCGCTATCTCGCGGGCAAGGCCCTGCTCGGCGCTGGCGACAACCGACCGGGCACGGACGACAGCAAGCTCATAGTCAGCCGGCTCGACACGGACGAGCACCTGGCCACGCTTGATGAAACCGCCATCGACAAAATCGGGTGACACATAGGTGATGCGCCCGGAAATCTGCGGGGCAACGATGATCTCACGCTTGGGGCGCACTTCGCCCTGCGCTTCGACGGTGATCGTCAGGGAGCCGGATTTGACCTGTTCGGCAAAGACGTTGAGGCCGGGTCTGGGCTCGTCATTCTTCTCCGGCTCCGGCTTCATCGCCGTGACGGCAACGACGCCTCCCACCCCCAGCACAAGCAGGATGGCAATTGGTGCGATGATGGCGATCAGGCGTCCCATGGCGTCTATCTCCTGCCGCTTTCGGCGGCGTCAGTGTCAAACAGGTCTTCCTCGGAAGCGAGTTCCATTCCCGGAACCCCGCCACCCAGGGCGAGATGATAGTTGATGCGGTTGCGGGCGCGGTCTGCCCGCGCCGATACCAGCTGGCTTTCTGCAGTCAGCCGGCGTGTTTGTGCGTCGATCAGGTTGAAGATGTTCACCGTACCGCTGGAATACTGGCGCTCGGCGATTTCCTCGGCGAAGCGGGCTTCTTCCAGCGCGCGCGTCTGGGCCTCTTCCTGACGGGCGATCAGGATGTCAGCCGTCAGAGCATTCTCGACCTCGCGCCAGGCGTCCAGCACCGCGCTGGCATAATTGGCGACAGCCGCTTCGGCCTGCGCGATGGCCGCCAGGCGCTGGGCATTCAGACGGCCGCCGCTGAAGATCGGCTGCGTGATGCTGCCGATCAGGCGGGCGGCGATCAGCGAGGGATCGAGCGCGTCGGAAATATCGGTCTCGCTTGTGCCCGCCGAGCCTGTGAGGCTGAGGCTGGGCAGTAGCGCGAGGCGGGCTTCTTCAGCGCGCAGGCCAGCACTGACGATCCGGGCCTCCAGCGCAGCAATGTCCGGGCGGCGTGACAGGAGGAAGGCGGGATTGCCCACCACATCCATCGGCGGCAATTCGGGAATGACGGCCGGGGCGGTCAGCTCAGCCGAAGGGTAGCGGCCAAGCAGCACTTCCAGGCTACGGGTGGTCTGGGTGGAGAATTGACGCTGCGCGGCGATAGAGGCTTCGGCCTGGGCAAGCGCGCTGCGCGCCGTGCGCAGTTCCAGCGGCCCGTAAATACCGGCGCGCACACGCGGCTCTGTGAGGTCCACCACGCGCTGGCGCGCTTCATAGGTGAGAACGGCGATGCGCTCCTGCGCGAGGGCTTCATTCAGGTTGATCCAGGCAATGGCGGTCTGGCCGGCAACCGAGAGTTCTGACGCGGCAAGGTCGGCCGCTGTGGCGGCATACTCGGCGTCGGCCTGCGCGATGCCATTGGAAATCCGTCCCCAGAGGTCGAACTCCCAGCTGGCATTGAGGCCGAGGCCATAGCTTTCGCCATTGATGCGGTCTGTTCCGCCGCCAGGAAGGGCCACGCCGGTCGAGGTGCCGCCAAAGCTGCCGGTGGCGGAGAGGGAGGGCCACCGCGCGCCCCGCGCGCTGCGGGCAAGCGCAGCAGACGCCCGCAGGCTGGCGGCGCGGGATTCAAGCGTGGGGTTTGCGGCAACAGCTTCTGCCACAAGATCATTCATTGCGGGGTCGTTGAACTGGTCGAGCCAGTTACCCGTCTCTGCTACACCGGCAACGCCGCGCGCGGCCCATTGGGCGGGCGCGTCTGGCGCGGTGGCGAACAGGGCTTCCCGGTCGGTGGACAGACGCTCCACGGCGCTCGGGGAAGTGGCGCATGCCGCAAGCATGGCCGTGCCCATAAGAAGGAAAGAATTTTTCATGCGGTTTCCGGCGCTCCGGGCTGCCTTGGGGTTGCGATACGCTCGTCCTTGCCGAGCGTCAATGATAAATTATCGATTTTCAATAACTTTTTGTCCTTGCTCATCAACTGGCCGCTTGGACCTACAGATTTGCCGATCTTGGCTTCCGGTTATGGGCGCGGTAGCCGCCACTCGAATGACCGGATAGGATTCGATGCTACAGGTGGCGCATTTATGAACGATGGATCTGAAACAGACGGTTTACAGCCTTCCCGGCAGTCGATGACGCGCCGGACGCGGGACTTCGCAGTCCTGGTCCTGACGACCGGAACGGTGATGCTGATCCTGGCGCTTACGGGCTCCCTCGGGCTGATCGAGGCGCTGACGGCCATGTTCGTTATCGGGGCCATCGCGGCGGCTTATTATGTCGGTTCTGCCGCGATGCAGGTGCCCGTGCCCGCCAAGCCGCTCGAAGCGTCCCGGCGCGAGGGGATGGCCATTGCCGACTTTCTATCCGCCCTTCCGCTTCCGGCTTTCGAGGTCAGCCGGGAGGAGCAGAGGATCACGTCTTTCAACCAGCCAGCCGCAGTTTTCCTGCGGCTCGGCCAGCGGCGGTCTGCGCCGCCACGCGCCAGCGCCATTATCCGCGCGCCGGCTTTGCTGGCTGCCATCGAGACCTGTTTCAATGCGGCGGGGCTGGGCTCTGCCGAAATCGAGATGGAAATCGGCCCGGAGGAGCAGTGGCGCGCGCACATTCATCCCATTCCGGTGAGCGGGAACCTGATGGTGGTGCTGGAAGACCTCACCCCGGTCAAACGTGCCGCGCGTGCGCGCGCCGATTTCCTGGCCAATGCCAGCCATGAGCTGCGCACGCCGCTGACCGCCATTTCCGGTTTCATCGAGACGATGCGCGGCCCGGCCCGGGAGGATAAGGACTCCTGGGACCGCTTTCTCAGCATCATGGCGGGGGAAACAGAGCGGATGAGCCGCCTGATTGCGGATCTCCTGTCCCTTTCGCGGATCGAGAGCGCCGAACATGTGCAGCCGACGGCGCGGGAGCATTTCGGCGATATCGTCATGAATTCGGTGGATGCCCTGCAGCCGCTGGCGAGCGAGAAGGGGGTGGAACTGGTGTTTGACGAGCCCGAAGCTCTGCCGGCGGTGACCGCCAATCGGGATGAGCTCATCCAGGTGGTGGAAAACCTCGTCTCGAACGCGATCAAATATTCCAAAGGCGGGCACAAGGTGACGATCCGGTGCGGCGTGGCGGCCGATGCGTTCGCCGCGCGGACCGAGGTGGCGCAGGTCTGGCCGGACAGCGAGCGGATGACGCTGCTGCAGACCTCCAACCGCGTGGCCATCAATGAGCCGACGGTCTGGATGCGGGTGGAGGATCAGGGGCCGGGCATTGAGCGGGAACACCTGCCGCGCCTTGGCGAGCGGTTCTACCGCGCCGATCAGAGCCGGGGCGGCAAGATCACCGGGACGGGGCTTGGCCTTGCCATCGTCAAGCACATCATGGCCCACCATCGCGGCGGGCTGGCGGTGGAGACGGTGATGGGGCAGGGCACGGCGTTTGGCGTCTGGTTGCCGGCTGCGCGGGAAAACCAGGGCGCCTAGCTGATCGAGATTGTCCCTGAACGGTAAAGCCCCCGGGGCGGGGGGCACCGGGGGCTTCCTTCCGTCTGGCGAGATGGAATGCTGGGCTTGTCAGCCCGCAATGCGCCGGACGTAGTCGTATTCTTTGCGACCTTCGCGCTTTCTCGCAGGCTGGAATGCAACGGCTGCATGCTCAGCGCAATAGGGTCCGCAGTCTGCCTTGCGTCCGCAGAAGGCAAATTTCGGGTCGGCGGGGTCGCCGATCGGCCATTTGCACATGGAGTCGCGCAGGGTGAGGATGGTGGCCGGGGTGCCGTCTGCCATCGGCAGGGGCGGCAGCGGGGCAAGGGCGGTGGCGCGCTGCGGGGTGGCCGGAACATCGGTCAGGCCGGGGAGTGTTTTTGCGGCCGGCGCTGCTGCAGGCGCTGCAGCGGCGGGGCTGGCCGCCTCGACCACGAAACGGGGCTTCGGACGCGCCAGGCGCGGCGGGCGCTTCACAGGGCGCGAGGGGGTCGCGCGGCCCGACAGGCCAAGGCGGTGAACCTTGCCGATCACGGCATTGCGGGTCACCCCACCCAATTGTTTGGCGATCTGAGAAGCCGAATGGCCTTCGGCCCACAGCTTCTTGAGCACTGTTACCCGTTCATCAGTCCATGACATGGCTTGCAGGTCTCCCGCTTTGGGCTGAACCCCACACTGAGCCCAAACCCACTAGATGTTGTGACGGCTGGTAAACGCCGCCCCTCTCGACACCTAGATATCGTATCAGGACCGAAATGAAACACAACATGGGCCCCGCGCTTTCCACAGAGTTTCTATATGTTGTGTTAAGGATTCCACAGGCAGGCGGGCCGGAAAAGTCGAGGGGCACCCCTCGCGCAACCCGCGCGCATCGCCTATTTGCCTTGCATGGATACGATTCCCGGCACTTCGCAATCTCGCCTTCGCCAATATGGCGCCTTCAACGGCCTTGGCCTGTGGACACTTTACAAAAGGGAGGTTGGCCGCTTCCTGAAAGTCTGGATGCAGACCGTATTCGCCCCGGTGGTGACCACGCTGCTGTTCATGACGGTGTTCAAGCTGGCGTTCGGGGATCGTGGCCGGCTGACGGGCGATTTCGAGGGGCTGAACTATAACGACTTCCTGGCGCCCGGCCTGATCATGATGGCGATCCTGCAGAACGCCTTCGCCAATACGAGTTCAAGCCTGCTGCAGGCCAAGTTCAATTCCACGCATGTGGACTTCCTGATGCCGCCGCTCTCGCCGCTGGAGCTGACGATCGCGTTCCTGGGCGGGGCGGTGACGCGCGGCCTCGTCGTGGCGGCGATCTCCGCCATTGCGATCCAGCTGTCGGGGCTGGCCAATCTTTCGGTGGCGCATGTCTGGCCGATCCTGTGGTTTACCCTCACCTCGGCCATCATTCTGGGGGCGCTTGGCGCCTATGGCGGCATCTGGGCGGACAAGTTCGACCATCTGGCCGCAGTGACCAACTTCGTGATCGTGCCGCTGACATTCCTGTCGGGCACCTTCTACGACATCAAGGTGATGGTCGAGCCGTTCCAGACCATCGCGCATTTCAACCCGATCTTCTACATGATCGACGGCTATCGCTATGGGCATCTTGGCGTGGCCAACGGGTCCATCCTGATGGGGGTGGCCTATACCGGCATCCTGTCGCTGGCATCGATGGTCTGGGTCTGGCTGCTGTTCCGCAAGGGCTACAAGCTCAAGGCCTGACGGCTAGAGCGCGGCCCTGGCGGCGTCCTTCCGGTAGCTGCGCGTTGCCATGAGCAGGCAGACGATGCTGGAGGCGTTGAAGAGCAGGATGATCTCCAGCGACCGGGCGAGCGGCTGGGCGGCGCCCGCGCCCGCAAAATGATCTGACAGCACCCCGGCAATCCATGGCCCGCAGCCGATGCCGATCAGCGTCAGGCAGAACAGCATGAACGCCGACGCAAAGGACCGCATCCTGAGCTTCACCAGCTCCTGCGAGGCCGTATAGGCAACGCTGGCATAGATGAGGCCGATGAAGCTCGGCACGATGTTCCAGACATAGGCCATCTCAACTGTCGGCGCGCGCAGGAACATCCAGGCGAAGGGCAGGGCAATGGCGGCGCACAGCGCGATGATCAGCGGGCGCCAGCGCAAATCCTTCTTCGACAGCGTATCGCAGACCCGGCCGAGCACAATGGCCCCGACACTGCCCACCCCGCCGATCAGGATGCCGAGCGGCAGCGAGACCTGGCCAGGGGAAAGACCATAGGTGCGCTGAAGATGGCTGGAGGTGAAGACAAGAAAGGCGTTTGCCGAAACGCAGATCAGCAGGCAGCCCGCCATCAGCCAGAGATAGGAGGACTGGCTGAAGATGAATTTCAGCGTTTCTCCCAGAGAGGGCGCCGGGCCGTCATCCGTGCGCTGATCTGCCAGACCGCGCACCGGTTCGCGGATGCCGAAGCGGACGATCAGGGCAAGGATCAATCCGGGAATGCCCGCCACGAAGAAGGCAACCCGCCAGCCAAAAAGCTCGTTCACATAACCGCCGATGGCAAAGCCCGCCATGATGCCGATGCCTATGCCCGAGGTGTAGATGCCCAGCGCGGTGGCGCGCTCCTGCGGGGGATAGAGATCTGCGATCATCGAGGTTGCCGGGGGCGTGCCGCCCGCTTCGCCCACGCCGACGCCCATGCGCGCCAGCAGCAGATGCCAGTAATTCTGGGCGAGGCCTGAAAGCGCCGTCATGGCAGACCAGAGGCCGAGGGCTATGGCGATGATATTGCGCCGGTTGCCCCGGTCTGCCCACATCGCCACCGGAATGCCGAGCGTGGCATAAAAGGCAGCGAAAGCCAGGCCGGAGAGCATGCCCAGCTGGCTGTCGCGCAGGCCCAGCTCTGTCTTGATCGGCTCCAGCAGGATCACAAGGATCTGCCGGTCCACATGGTTGAATGTGTAGGTCAGGGTGAGGACCGCAAGGATCCAGGCGCGGCCGGAAATCTTCGGAGCGGCGTGCGGCAGGGCAGGGCTGGTCATGCCGCAGTCTCCAGACGGTTGAGGAAGGCAGCGAGGGCGGAAACGGCCGGGGGTTCGTCCAGGATCGGGGCATGGCCCACCCTTGGCACGGTGGCGAGGGTGGCATCAGGATGCCGCTTCGCCATCTTTTCTGCGGTCTCTGCCGACAGAATGTCGGAAATCTCTCCACGGACGATCAGCAGGGGCGCCTTTCTTGCCGCGCCGAATAGGCGCCACATCAGGAAACTGGTGAAGACGCCGGGCTTTACCTTGCCGAGCGAGCTGGCAATTCCGGGATCATAGGCGGGGACGACCTGGCGTGTCGGCAGCTCCTTATAGGTTCGCCGGGCAAAATCCATCCAGCGCTCGTCGGTCATGTCCGGAAAGGCGGCGCCCTGAAGTGTTTTCACGGCGGCCGCCGCGCTCTCCCAATCGGTGACGGGGGCGACCTTGCCGGCATAGGAGGCGATCCGCGCAATGCCGGCTTTCTCCACTGCCGGGCCGATATCATTCAGCACGATGCCCGCCACGCGCCCCGGCGCGGCCCGCGCCATGAGCAGCGAGATCAGCCCGCCCATGGATGTGCCGATCAGGGCGGCGCGCTTTATGCCGAGCGTGTCGAGCAGGGCCAGCATGTCCCTTGCATAGACGGGCGGCTGGTAATTGTCTGTATTCGGATCATAGGCGGATTTCCCGCGCCCGCGCACGTCCACCGCGATATAGCGATAATGGCCGGGCAGGGCGG
This sequence comes from Hyphomonas sp. NPDC076881, assembly GCF_050269995.1. Classification (NCBI taxonomy): domain Bacteria; kingdom Pseudomonadati; phylum Pseudomonadota; class Alphaproteobacteria; order Hyphomonadales; family Hyphomonadaceae; genus Hyphomonas; species Hyphomonas sp. NPDC076881. The sequence goes on from NZ_JBNNJJ010000006.1 coordinate 193,618, forward strand.
CGATCATCGGCTCGAAATCCTGATGATTGCGCGTCAGCCCATGGATGCAGAGCACGGTGAGGCGGGCGTCTTCCGGGCCATAGGATCTGGCGTAGAGCGCCAGGCCATCCTGCGATGTCCAGGTGATATCGGTGCCCTCTGGCAGCATACGCCTTGTCTCCCCCTACGGAAGCTGATGTTCCGTTTCAACAGATGTTGAAAAATAGACGCAAACCCTGCACAAAGGCAAGCGCAATGGGCCGCTTTGACAAGCAGGCTTTCTGGCCCATACCCTGAAGGGGACAAGGCCTGAGGAGGAACACCCTGACCGCACGCATCAAGACGCCGCCGCCGAAAGCAGATCGCCGGACCGCCATCCTGGATGCGGCCGAAGCCGAGTTCAGTGCCCATGGTTTCGATGGCGTCACCCTGCGGACAATTGCCAAGCGGGCGGGGGTCGACCTTGCCCTGCCAAACTATTATTTCGGCCCGAAGAAGCAGTTGTTCGACACGGTTTTCATTCGCCGGGCGCAGATCGTGAACCTTTGGCGCGAAGAGGCGCTGAAAGCCGCCATCGAAGCAGCGCGCCCGCAACCGCCCACGGTCGAGGCGATCATCCGGGCCTATCTGGAGCCAATGCTGACCGGGCCGCATCTGGAAGATCAGGGCTGGAAGAACTACTACGCCCTCGTGGCCTATGTGAACAACTCGCCCGGCTGGGGCGGCCGGCTGATGGCGGAGCATTTCGATCCGCTGATCCGCCAGTTTCTGGACGCGCTGCGCCTCTCGCTTCCGGGAATGGACGAGAAAGACCTCTATTGGGGCTATCAGTGTTTCTCTGGCGCGCTGACCCTGGCGCTCGCCCAGACGGGCCGTATCGACCATCTTTCCGGCGGTGTGTGCCGGTCTGATGACCTCGCCGATGCCTGCGAGCATATGGTGTATTTCATCACCGGGGGATTTGAAGCGGCCCGCCGCGCGGCGCCCGCCGCCCTCACCCCTCCGGCGCCCAAGCGCCGCGCCGCAAAGCGCGGCTAAAACCGCGCCTGCCACAGGGGGGGGGCGGCAATCTCATCCGTATAAGGAAAAAAAGGGCGGCGCCGTGAGGCACCGCCCTGTAGGTAGGTCTGGAATGGCTGTGTCTCAATGTCCCCGTGAGACACAGCCGGGAGGAAACGCTCCAGACCTAGAACTCGTAATCCACACCGATGCTGAAGGTGCGCGGATCGCCGTAATAGGCATTCAGTACGCCTTCCAGGCCCAGCGTCGGCGCGCCGGTAACCGGGTTGATGAAGTTGTATCCGGCGACCTTGTAACGCTCGTCCGTCAGGTTCTTGCCGGTGAAGGTGAAGCCCCAGCGGCTGTCATCCGGTTTCCAGCGAAGGCCAAGATCAACCAGCGTGTAGGCTTCCTGGTCCAGCGGGCTGCGAACTTCAAACTGGCTCGACTTGCTGCGATAGGAGGCGAGCGTGTTGAGGGTCAGGCGGCCCGGCTTCTGCAGGATGTGGAAGGGCGTGTCATAGGTCAGGCGGAGGCTGCCCGTCCATTCCGGCGTGTTCTGGAACACGCGCTGGTCTGCCACGTCATTGCCGAAGGCGTCGATGAATTCGTTGAATTCCGCATTGATGTAGCCAACCGACAGGGCCGAGGTGAGCATATCGGACTCGTTGAACATCTCTTCGCCGAGAACGGCCGTGCCTTCGAACTCCACACCCCAGAGATCGGCCGAGGCGGCGTTGGTGGTCACGCCGGTGAACGTGTCGTTGACGCCGTCGCCGTTGGTGTCGATGCCGACCGAGCCGGGGATCTGGACGTTCTGGTAATCCATGAAGAAGCCGGCGAGGCTCGTCTGCAGGCGGCCCTCAAAGGTGCTTGCTTTCCAGCCGATTTCGTAGCTGTCGACCTCTTCGGGTTCGAACTGCATGAAGGCGAACACTTCCTCCGGAGAGACCGTGCCATCCTGATCGAGATCGGGCGCGGCGGTCGTCTGGCCACGCGGGTCGAACGAGCCGCCCTTGAATCCCTGAGAATAGGTCGTGTACAGAGTGTGGTTCTCAACCGGCTTGTAGGTCAGCGAGACGCGGGGGCTGAAATCGTCAAACTTGGCAGAGCCGTCAAAGTTTGATGTTGTGGCGATCGGCACGCCGGGCCCGCCGAAGAAGGGGGAGAAGCCGCCCACATAGGTGCGGCGCAGGACGATCGAAGACCGCTTGTCTTCTGTATACCGCCCGCCAAGCGAGATGGCGAACTGATCGGTCAGATCATAGGTGAAATCGGCAAAGATTGACCAGGTTTCGGTGCTGACTTCGCCAAAGGTCTGGGCGTTCAGGCCCGGCAGGCTGAGCAGCGCGCCCGTGGTGCCGAGAAGCACGTCAAACACGGTCGAGGAATTTGCATCCAGATAATAGGCGCCGACGATGCCGTTCAGGCGGTCGCTGGAATACAGAACCTGAAATTCGTTCGACAGCTGATCATTGGTGTAAATGCCGGGAACATCGACATCTGCCTCGGGCAGGGCATCGAAGTCGATCGGGCTCGTGCCTTCATCTTCGCGGTAGGCGAGGATGTTCTTCAGCGTGATATTCTCATTGACCTCATATTCGGCCACGAGCGATCCGCCATAGACTTCCACCTTCTGCTCCACCACATCCAGACCGGCGCGGTTGTCATAGACATCGCCCAGCACGGGATAGGTAGACGGCGGGAAAAGATCCGGGATCAGACGATGCCCCTGGCGGGCATTCGACTCGTCATTCATATAGTCGCCCGCGAGGCGCAGCTGGAAGGAGTCCGTGACATCCCATTCTGCGGAGAGGCGGGCGGAGAGGACGTCTTTGTTGTAGTTTTCTTCGCCGGTGATCAGGTTTTCGCCGAAGCCGTCGCGGGTGAAGATGCCAACGCCGCCGCCGATGCGGAAGGTCTCTGCCAGCGGCACCGAGCCGGACGCCACCACATCCTTCTGCCCATAGGTGCCCAGCACGCCGCGCGCCTTGAAGGCCGGGTCCGAACTCAGCCCCTTGGTGACATATTTCACCGCGCCGCCGATCGTGTTGCGGCCATAGAGCGTGCCCTGTGGCCCGCGCAGAACTTCAATCCTTTCAACGTCATAGACCTCCAGAACCGCGCCCTGCGGACGGTTGAGATAGACGTCATCGACATAGATGCCGACGCCCGCCTCAAATCCCGAAACGGGGTCCTGCTGGCCCACGCCGCGGATGAAGGCGGAGATCGTGTTGTTGGTGCCGCGCGAGACTTCCAGGGTGACGTTGGGCGAGATCTTGGCGACCTCATCCATCGTCTGGACGCCGAGATCGGCGAGCAGGTCGCCGCTGAAGGCGGAGACCGAGAGCGGCACGTCGAGGAGGTTTTCCTCGCGGCGCTGGGCGGTGACGACGATGGCGCCGAAGCGGCGCTCGTCCGAAGCGGCGGTCTCTTCCGGCGTCTCCTGAGCATAGGCGGCAACCGGCGTGAGCGCCGTGGCGCACATAGCCAATGCCATGAATCGATTGAATTTTACGGCCATATTGTCCTCCCGTATGCCCGTTATCGAGCTTTTTTTCAACAAGCGTTGATTTTCAACAAGTGTTGAAATGACAGGGCCGGCGCGGCCTGTCAATGTGTTCCGGGTGCAACACTCCGGCCCCGCGCGCGGCGGCGGGCGCGGAAAAACTCCAACGGAAACTCCAAAGGATGGGCGGAAAGCTCTATCGGGGCGTCAACGGGGGGAGGCCAGTCGGGCGCGCGCAGGCTCGCCCTTCGGCTTCGCTCAGGGTGAGCCTTTGGGTGAGGCCGGTGTGTGGGGCGCCCTCACCCCCCCCCGGCCCCTCTCCCGCTTGCGGGAGAGGGGGGCAGGGTGCGTCACGCCGCTAGTTCGAGGGCTGCCACTCAAACAAATCCAGCGTTTCGTCGCTCGGGCGTTTGCCTTTCAGGCGGTCGAAGCAGGGGTGGGGAATGTGGCGGCCCGAGGGGAGGACTTCGGAGACAAATGTGCCGCCATGGGAGGGCTTTGATACGCGGATATGGGCGCCGCAGACCGGGCAGGTCTCGGCCCAGCCCTGGCGCGGCGGAGCGTCACGGCCATCCGGGCGGTAATAGATGGTGGCCGCCACGCGGGAGCGCTCCGGGCTGGCATTGGCATTCCGGAAGTGTTCCTTGCGGTGAATCCACATCTTGGGGGCTCCTCTATGCGACTGGCGCTAGGGGTAGCAGGGAGGGGTAAAGGAAGGGTGAGAGCAGAGCGCGTTGAACCCCTCTCCCTTGGGAGAGGGGCAGGGGTGAGGGGGAGCTGCGCCCTCGGCGGGTTGCAGCGTGGAGAGGTTGCGCTCCCTCACCCCCAACCCCTTCTCCCAGGGGAGAGGGGGCGTGGACAAGCGCGCGCTTATCCGGCGGGGTTTCTTCGCCGTTTATGCTGCGGGGATGACTGATGTTGCGGCCCCTCTCCCCCAACCCCCTCTCCCCGCAAGCGGGGCGAGGGGGCTTAAGAGGCACGTCAACACGCAGGCTACCTCCCGCTCGCTTCGGCATCTGGCGCGGGAGGCGGCCGAGCGGGGGGAGCGGCTGGTGGAGATTTCGCGGCGGCTGCAGATTTCTCCGTCCACGATCCATCATTGGGCGAGGGCAGATGGCTTCCGCCGGAAGGATATCAAGGCGCGGGCGAGCCTTTCGGCCGGGCCGGTGATGCCGGGGAAGGCGGATTATCCGGAGCTGAAGGAGATGGCGCCGCGCGCGCGGCTGGCGCGGCTGCATGAGCTTTCCGGCATGGCGCGCCTGCGCGCGATTGCGGCGGTGGAGGAAGGCTATGTGGAGTATGGCCTCAAATGGCTGCGCGAGGCGCAGAAGCTGGGCCGCGCCTGGCGGGCCTTGCGGGAGTATCTGGAAAATTATCCGCCGCCGGAGGAAGAGGTGAATGATACTCTGATGAGCCGCGCCCTCGAGATGCTGGCGGAAATGGTGCAGGCCGATGAAGAGGGGCGCGAGCCGGTGTTCCGCGAATTGCCGCCGCATCTGCAACGCGAGTCGGAAGAGAACGCCCGCATCTGGGACGCCATCGAGGACGCCCGCCTGGCGCGGATGACCCGGGAGCGGGATGGGCGCGCGCCAGACGAGGAAGAGCTGGGCGACGACCGGCTGCACAATCTGGAGGAGGATGTGAAGGAATATTGGCGGCTGAAAGGAGAGGTGAAGAAATGGCGCCTCCTGCCCGGCCGCGGAGACCCGCCCTTTTTAAGGGCGGTCTCCCGTGGGCGGAGTGTCGCCGAACACCCCTCTCTCGTAGGGAGAGGGGCCGGGGGTGAGGGGGTCGCTCGGGATCAGAAATCGCACGGCGATTTCCCGAGCGACGAAAGAATGACTCTTTCGGCCCCACCGTCGCAGCCCTCACCCCCAACCCCTCTCCCGCAAGCGGGAGAGGGGGCCAAAAGCGGAGGCCCCCGGCTCTACGGCATCGAAGACGCATTCCCGGTGAGGGTCTCGCGGCGGGAGTGATCCGCGTAGGGAGCGGCGTAGGGTGCATTAAGGCCGAAGGCCGCAATGCACCGGTGGTGCGAGACGCGGGGCGGTGCATTGCGCTGCGCTTAATGCACCCTACGGATCGCGAAGCGATCCATTACTAGCGCCATAGTTGAGTAAAACTTGCCACCAACGAGTGAATCGCCAAAGGTGAAACATACGCAACTTTTTGGGTCTCGCCGCTTATGAACGCAGAACTTCTCAAGGATAATTTGGCATTTGCATTGGACACAGAGGATGACGCTGGCATCGGAGGCAAGTTAGATGCTTTTGTTGAGGCATTTGGGAACTTGACTGGCAATCCGACAGATCCAAGCCTTCAGACAGCCTTTAAGGCTTCTCTGACGGAGCTTCGCAAAGCCATGTTCGAATTGGAAGCTGAGCTTTCAAATGTCGACTTGGGTCGTCTTCAATCCGTTCGGGCGCTCGATTGGATGAATGTTGCCTTCGCGGACAAGCTTCAAAGAACAATAAGCGAAAACAACATGACTCCAGCAGTCGCTCTTTCAGAAATCAAAGCTACTGTTGAAGGGCGGAAAAAGTTCTTTGCTACTCTTCGTGGGACGAATAACGGACTAAAAGCAATTGGAATCCGAGGTTACGGCCTTGTGCCTGGGATTCCAGAAATTAGCTTGCTTTTACCGCGAGATTTGTTCGCCAACCAACTAAGTGGTTTGATAAAAGAACTCCGCCAAATCTCCTTCATCTTCCGAGCCATCGCTGCGGCTGTGGGGCAAGAAACAGAAGAAATAGAAATCAAGTCCATTTCAACGACTGATCCACAATTCTTCCTTTCGACAACCGTGCAAGTGGCAATAGCGATAGCTTCGTCAATCACGTGGGGGCTGAACACGCTAACCCAGCTTGAAAAATTGAAACAGGCGAGGGCGGCAAATAAGGATACCCACGCCTTTTCAAGCGAAGAGTTGGACAAGATTTTTCTGCCAAAGATTCAATCCATCATCTCTGAGGCTATAAAGGAGTTGAAGGAAGAGCTGCTTGGCAAACCGCAGTCAAATAAACATAGGGAATTGGGTGCGGCACTGGAAAACGCCGCGACCGCACTGTTGGGTCGACTAGAGCGAGGAGTGAAAGTCGAAATACACTTTCTGCCAAAGAAGGAGCCTGTAGAAAATGGAGAAGAATCTGGTGATCCTTTAATGCAAGTACCCAAAGATCAAGTTAAGCTTCTAGAGCTTGCTCAGCAGATTTCGTACGAGGATCACGAGACTCCACCTGTCCTCTCAATAACCTACGCAGTTGAAGAGGCAGTTGGTGATGAAGTGCCAAAGAAGAAAATCAAACCAAAAGAAGCCGATAAAAACGAAGGGCAAAACTAAGGAATGTCCAAACTTCGTTTGTTCACTAACTAAATCCCCAAATCCTCTTCCCGCAGTCGCTTGACCTCGTCGCGGAGGCGGGCGGCCGTTTCGAATTCGAGGTTCGCGGCGGCTTCGCGCATCTGTTTTTCGAGGCTGGCGATGGCAGCCTTGAGGTTGTGCCCGGTTTCGCCCCGAAGTGGCAAGGGTTTTTCTTCGGAGACGCCCCGTTCACGGTTGCGGCGGGAGCGGCTGGCCGAGGGTTTTTCGCCGAGTTCGGAGAGGATGTCTGATACGGCGCGTTTGATGGTTTGCGGCGTGATGCCGTGCTGCGCATTATAGGCCATCTGCTTTTCGCGGCGGCGGCTGGTTTCGTCCATGGCGCGCTGCATCGAGCCGGTGACCCGGTCCGCATACAGAATGACCTTGGCCTCGGCATTGCGCGCGGCGCGGCCGATGGTCTGGACGAGGGAGGTTTCCGAGCGCAGGAACCCTTCCTTGTCGGCGTCGAGAATGCCGACGAGGCCGCATTCGGGAATGTCCAGCCCCTCGCGCAGGAGGTTGATGCCGACGAGGACATCGAACACGCCGAGGCGCAGATCGCGGATGATCTCGATGCGCTCGATCGTGTCCACATCCGAGTGCATGTAGCGCACGCGCACGCCGTTTTCGTGGAGGAAGTCTGTCAGGTTTTCCGCCATCTTTTTCGTCAGCGTGGTGATCAATGTGCGGTGGCCTCGGGCGGCGGCGGCCTTGGCCTCGGCCATGATGTCGTCAACCTGGTTGGCGCCGTCATTGGAGACGGGGCGGACCTCGACCGGCGGGTCGATCAGGCCGGTGGGGCGGATGACTTGCTCGGTGAACACGCCGCCCGTGCGCTCCAGCTCCCAGGTGCCGGGGGTGGCGGAGACGTGGACCGTCTGGGGGCGCATGGCATCCCATTCCTCGAATTTGAGGGGGCGGTTGTCGATGCAGGAGGGCAGGCGGAAGCCGTATTCGGCGAGGGTGGACTTGCGGGAGAAGTCGCCTTTGAACATGGCGCCGATCTGGGGGATCGTCTGGTGGGACTCGTCGGTGAAGACGAGGGCGTTCTCGGGCAGGTATTCGAAGAGGGTGGGGGGCGGCTCGCCGGGCTTGCGGCCGGTGAGGTAGCGGGAATAGTTCTCGATGCCGTTGCAGGAGCCGGTGGCGGCGAGCATTTCGAGGTCGTACTGGGTGCGCTGCTCGATGCGCTGGGCTTCGAGGAGTTTTCCGGTCTTTTCGAAATGGGCGATGGTGGTCTTCAGCTCCGCCTTGATCTTCTCGATGGCCTGGTTGAGCGTCGGGCGCGGGGTGACGTGGTGGCTGTTGGCGTAGATCTTGACCTGGGGGAGTTTCTGGATCGTCCGTCCCGTGAGGGGATCGAACTCGGTGATGCTTTCGAGTTCATCGCCGAAGAAGGAGAGCTTCCAGGCGCGGTCCTCATAGTGGGCGGGGAAGATGTCGATGACATCGCCCTTGACGCGGAAGGCGCCGCGGCCGAAGGCGACATCGTTGCGGGTATACTGGTTGGCGACGAGGCGCTGGGTGACCTCCTTGGGGTCGATCCGGTCGCCGGCCTTCAGGGTGAAGGTCATGGAGGTGTAGCTCTCCACCGAGCCGATGCCATAGAGGCAGGAGACGGAGGCAACGATGATCACATCGTCCCGCTCCAGGATGGCGCGGGTGGCGGAGTGGCGCATCCGGTCGATGGCCTCGTTGATGGAGCTTTCCTTCTCGATGTAAAGGTCAGACCTCGGAACATAGGCTTCGGGCTGGTAGTAATCGTAATAGGAAACGAAGTATTCGACGGCGTTGTCCGGGAAGAAGGATTTGAACTCGCCATAGAGCTGGGCGGCGAGGGTCTTGTTGGGCGCGAGGATGAGGGCGGGGCGCTGGGTGGCCTCGATGACCTTGGCCATGGTGAAGGTCTTGCCCGTGCCGGTGGCGCCGAGGAGGACCTGGTCGCGCTCGCCCGAGGTGATGCCGTCCACAAGCTCGGGGATGGCGGTGCGCTGGTCGCCGGCGGGTTCGTATTCGGAGGCGACGCGGAAGCGCTTGCCGCCTTCCAGCTTCACCCAGTCGCGGTCCGGCCGGTGGGGCGTCCACTGGTCTGACGGGAGGCGGCCGGCGGCATCAAGCGCGGCGCCATCGAAGGCGAAGGCAGCAGAAGCGTCAGCGACGCCGCGAGCGGGGGGACGGGAGGAGCGGGCCATGCCGGGCATATTGGGCCGGGCGGAGAGAGAGTAAAGGGTGTTCTTGTATTGTTCGATGCGCTAGACTGCGCGCCGAGGCCCCGGCAGAGGGCTGGCGCAGGGCGGCGCGGGCGAAGGCAAGGAGGAGACGTGAGCATGGCAGGGCAGCAGGCCGGAAAGAAGGCTGGGGCGCCCGCAGGCCACAGGATTTTCAGGATGGCGTTCGCCAAGGTGTATCCGGCCTATGTCGCCAAGGCGGAGAAGAAGGGGCGCACGAAAGGGGAGGTCGACGAGATCATCCGCTGGCACACCGGCTACAGCCAGGCGCAGCTGGACGCGCAGATTGCGGCGGGGGTGGATTTCGAGACCTTCTTCGCAGAGGCCCCGGCCATGAACCCGGCGCGGGAGCTGATCACTGGCGTCGTCTGCGGCGTGCGCGTGGAGGCGGTCGAAGACCCGCTGATGCGGGAAATCCGCTACCTGGACAAGCTCGTGGACGAGCTGGCGAAGGGGAAGGCTATGGGGAAGATTTTGAGGGGTTAATCTAATTTATTTGAAAAGAGTGCTGCCCAGTAGCCCGATTGGATCTGGCGAAGTTGTTGTTTTGTTCGCGTTGAGCGTAATGTTTCCGGTAGTTAGAATGTTCTAACAGAGGTGGATGCTGGGGGGCGTTGTGGACACTTTTTTGAGGTCTTTTTCAGAACATGGTACAGTTGTACTGACTATAGCGGGTCTTATGTCTCTGGGATTTGCGGCTGGACGGTATTCCAATGGTGGGGAAATTAGAAAACTCAAAGCCGAGTTAGATAAGCGCAAGGTCATTTCTCAAACTGAAACGGCCGCTCTTAAAGATGCTTTTGAGCAGGGCGCGGATTTTTGGCTCAAGCGAGACGTAAAGAAATTTCCGGATTTCGATCTGCGCCGAGAAAATTTTGCAATTCCCACAGTTGTAGTCAGCAACCTAAAAGGCGGCGTCGGGAAAACGACTATAACCGCGAACCTCGCAGCCTACTTTGCTGCGAAAGGTAAGCGAGTTCTGATTCTCGATCTTGATTGGCAAGGATCTCTCGCAAACGTATTCAATACTCTTCGAGATGCCGACAGTGCACTATCAGAAATCAACCAAGTTTTTTCTCCCGATGCGGATGGTTCGACGCTTCTGTCTTTGATCAGATGGGGGGGGAGAATACCGGATGATCTGTGTTATGTGACGACCTACAAATCTTTCAGCGATACCGAGAACCAAATATTGGTTCAGTGGATCAGGGGAGACCTGCCCTTCGACGCGCATTTTCTTTTGGCAAATGTGCTGTGGACGCAAGCTGTTAAAGGGCGGTTTGATGTGGTGCTGATTGATACCCCGCCCCGGATGACTGCCGGGCTTGTAAATGCATTGAGTTGTGCCTCACACTTGATTGTCCCTACAGTTCTTGACGAAACGTCTGGTGAAGCTGCTGCGGCTTTTATTCAGACGGCTGATAAATTCGCTCAACGGTACAATCCCCAGTTGCGCATTGCCGGTATAGTGGGGAGTCTCACTACAAGGAGGCCAAGCTTGACCGCTTCAGAAGAGCGTTCAAGGACTGATCTCGTGTCTCGAGTTGATAGGCTCAAACTGAGGTATACGGGAGATGAGTTGGTGGCCAATGTCTGGATACCGAAAAAGGCCGCGTTTGCAGATGTGGCTGGCAGGAGTATCGCGTATTCCAGCAACTCAGAAGTAAAGTTGCTTTTTGATCAATTGGCTATCGAATTAAAGATGGATAAAATCTAATGAAAGCGCAGAAGTTGGCCGAACTGTTGGCCTCGACTGAGGATTTGTTGGCTTGGGGCCAATGTTCAGAGTCAATTAATTCTGTTAACGAGCTGGAAACCGTTCTGAAGGCAAAATCGAGACTGAACCTCATAGTGTTTTTTGCTCTTTGGTCAGATGAGATGAGTTCCCACAAATCAGAAGATCTAAGCTTCAAAGGTCTGTTAGCGGGGATTTTGCGCATCCAGATCGCTTCTGGGGCTAGCGCGGCTGCCAAAGCGACCACGGCGTTAGACGACGTCGTTGCGAACGACACCACCCTTGAGCAAGTGACGGACGGCATTAGTTCTTTTGATTTGGTCGCCAGTTTCGTGGACAAACTCCAAGCTGCAGCAGGAAATCGTGATGCCTTTGAAAAGGTAATTGCATTGCTGCAGCAGAAGGGCGTCGCGAGCAAAGCTCAAATTCTTGCTATCTCGCAAAAGTATGCAGGCGGAGCAAAGCCTAAGAGCATCGAGCATGCATTGAACAATATCCGTTCCAAATTTTCATCTGAACAGTTGTTTAATTCCAAAACTGGCTAAGTCGGGCGTTTCAGATACTAAGGTCATCTACGTCCATAGGAGCTGGGATAGAGCCGCCCTCAAACAATCCTGAAGAGGTGTTGCAGCGTCAGGTAGATGCCGGCGGAGAGGGCGGCGCTGGCGGGGACGGTGATGAGCCAGGCTGCAGCGATGCTGGTGACGTGCTGGCGGCGGACGAGCTTGCGGGCCGATTTGCGGCGGGCGAGGCCGGAGAATTGGGTGGACGCGCCGTTGGGCGATTTCATGTGAACATAGGCGACGCGCGTTTGCGACGTGGCGGTGAACCATTCGCGGAAGAAGCCGACGCCGAAGATCGCGCCCACGGCAATATGGGTGGAGGACACCGGCAGGCCGAGCCAGCTGGCGATGATGACGGTGACGGCGGCGGCGAGGGCGACGCAATAGGCGCGCATCGGATTGAGCTTGGTGATCGAGTCGCCGACCATGCGGATGAGCTTGGGCCCGAACAGCATCAGGCCGAAAGAGATGCCCGAGGCGCCGATCATCATCACCCAGAGCGGGATGGTCACCCGGTCTGACACCTCCCCATCCTGCAGGGCATGGACGATGGCGGCGAGCGGGCCGATGGCATTGGCCACGTCATTGGCGCCGTGAGCGAAGGAGAGCAGCGCGGCGGAAAAGATCAGCGGCCAGATGAAGAGCTGGCGCAGGGAGAGGTTGCGGTTTTCCATGCCTTCGGACTGGCGGCGGATCAGCGGGTGGCTGAACGCCCAGGCGACGAGCGCAATGGCGAGGCCGATCAGCAGGGAGTGTGGCAGGGAAATCTTGACCAGCTTGCTGACGCCTTTCAGCGCCATATAGGTGCCGAAGGCGCCGGCCATGACGGCGATCAGCACGGGCACCCAGCGGCGGGCGGCGGCGATCTTGTCTTCCCGGTAGATGATGGCGATCTTGATGAAGGCGAGCACGGCCGCCGCGATGATACCGCCCATGACGGGCGAGATGACCCAGGAGGCGGCAATGCCGGTCATCACCGGCCAGCTGACGGCGCCGAAGCCGGCCGCCGCAATGCCCGCGCCCATGACGCCGCCGACGATGGAATGGGTGGTGGAGACCGGCGCGCCCAGGACGGTGGCGAGGTTGATCCAGAGGGCAGCCGAGATCAGCGCTGCCATCATCAGCCAGACGAAGGTTTCAGTGTCGGCGACATTGGTGGGGTCGATGATGCCACGCGAGATGGTGGAGACGACATCCCCGCCCGCGAGCAGGGCGCCGGCGCTTTCACAGATGGCGGCGATGATGATGGCGCCGGTCATGGTCAGCGCCTTGGAGCCGACAGCCGGGCCGACATTGTTGGCCACATCATTGGCGCCGATATTGAGCGCCATGTAGCCGCCGATGGCAGCGGCCGCGACGATCAGCAGGCCATTGGTCTGGTTGCCGAACAGCGTGCCACCGATCAGCACGATGGCGGCGAGAAAGAGGAAGGCAAAGCCGGGGGCCACCAGGCCGCGCGCCAGGGTGGCGGTAGCGGCTTCGGCTTTTCCGATCTTCGCAAGGTCTTTATCGAGCGTCTCCTTGACGATCGTTGGTTCCTTGCCATCCACCATTGAAGCCCCCGCGCTCGAGACGATGTGAGGCGCAGAAGCCGCAACCGCCGGCAATTTGCAAGCCGCACCGCCCGAGATTCCGGCGGGCAACTGCAGATGTCATACGGTTGTCATAAAACCCCCAGGCGGTGTCCGCGAAGATTTCGATGAAATTCAAACGGCTGGCGAAACCGTAACTCCATGCGTCTGTGTCAGAACGGGGCGTAACGAAACGGCACGGGGCGCCCAAGGGAGGCGTGCTGGCCGCAATGGATGAAAAGGGTGTGGCCATGGCCAAGACGATCCTGGTGGTCGATGATGATCCGACGCAGCGCCGCCTGCTTCAGGCAGCCGTCGAGAAGGCCGGCTTTGCCTGCCGCACGGCGCCCGATGGCGAGACGGGCCTGCAGCTGGCGTCTGACGCCCGCGAAGGCGTGGATGTGGTGCTGCTGGATCTGACGATGCCGGGCCTTTCGGGCATGGAGACGCTGGAGCGGCTGAACACCAAGCGCCCGGACCTGCCGGTGATCATGCTGACGGCAACCAGCGGCATCGACACAATCGTGCAGACGATGCGGCGCGGGGCGGTGGACTTCATCGTCAAGCCGGCCAATCCGGAACGTGTGGTCGTCTCCATCCGCAATGCGCTGAAGATGCAGAGCCTGACGGGCGAAGTGAAACGCCTTTCGCGCAAGGCCGAGGGCGGCATGAAGTTTGAGGACATGATTGCCTCGGCTCCGGCGATGCGCAGCGTGATCCGCATGGCCGAGCGGGGCGCGGCGTCGGACATTCCGATGCTGATCCTGGGCGAAAGCGGTGTGGGTAAAGAGGTGGTTGCGCGCTGTATTCAGGGCGCGAGCGCGCGGGCGGGCAAGCCGTTTGTTACCGTGAACTGCGGCGCCATTCCGGAAAACCTCGTGGAGTCGATCCTGTTCGGCCATGAGAAAGGCGCGTTTACGGGGGCGGTTTCCAAATCGCCCGGCAAGTTTGTCGAAGCCGATGGCGGCACGCTGTTCCTTGATGAGGTGGGCGAGCTGCCGCTTGATGCGCAGGTGAAACTGCTCCGTGCCCTGCAGGAAGGCGAAGTGGACGCGGTGGGTTCGCGCCGCCCGACCAAGGTGGATGTGCGCATCATCTCGGCGACGAACCGCGACCTGGCTGGCCAGGTGAAGGCCGGCACGTTCCGCGAAGACCTGTTCTACCGTCTCAACGTGTTCCCCATCGACATGCCGTCGCTGCGCGAGCGCCGGGAGGATATTCCGGCCCTGGTTGACCATTTCATCGCGCGTTTCAATGCCAGCGAGGGCACCAAGGTGACCGGCGCGGGCGAAGACACGCTGCAGATGCTGTATGCCTATGACTGGCCGGGCAACGTGCGCCAGCTTGAAAACTCTGTCTTCCGCGCTGTGGTGCTGTGTGACGGGGATGAACTGCGCCCGCAGGATTTCCCGCAGATTTCCAGCATGATGGGCGAAGTGAAGATGCTGCCCGCCATGCCAGCGCGCGCATCAGAGCCCCCGCCGGTTCCGGCCAATGATGCCCGCCCGGCACCTGCGCTGATGGTGGGGGATGTGCCCGTCGCCATCAAGGACGGCGATGGCGAGATCCGCAGCCTGCAGGATATCGAGCGCGATCTTCTTCAGTATGCGATCGATTTCTATGACGGCCATATGAGCGAAGTTTCCCGCCGTCTGGGCATTGGCCGCTCGACGCTTTACCGCAAGGTGCGCGAATACGACCTCGACGTGCGCGGCGAACGCGAAACGGGCTGATCTGACTTTTGAAGCCGGCCCGGATCAGTTCCGGGGCGGCTTCGAGAGATCGTACGACATTGCCACATTGGCCCGCGCATAGCTGGCGCCATAGCGCGCCATGATGCCAGCATCATGCACGAAGCCGGCCTTTTCATAGAGGTGGATGGCGGCGGCGCACTTTGAGTTGGTGAGCAGGAACAGCTCACCAATCGGCATCTGGCGAGCCCGTTCTATCGTCCGGTCAAGGAGGAATTCGCCTGCCTTCAGGCCGCGGGCGGAGGCGCGCACGCCCATCTTGGTCAGCTCGAAGATGTTTCCCTCCACCGGCATCAGCGCGCAGGTGCCGATGATGCCGAGGCCCTCTGCCTCGACGAACAGAATCTCGCCGCCCGGCGCGAGGATTTTCTCGCGCGGGTTTTCGATGATCTCGATATCCTTCTTCTCCAGCGTGAACATGTCTTCCACCCATTCGCGGGTGATGGCGTCGAACTCCGGCGCGAGGCGGTCATCAAATTCGACCAGCCGCAGGGCCGGGCGGCTGCTGGCGCCCTCGTCGCGGATACGGTCGTGCAGGGAGCGTTGCTGAAGCGCGCCTTCCAGCCGGGCGATCCAGGAGAGGAAGCCGGTTTCTTCGCCTTCACAGAGCCCCTGCGCGGCGCGGCGCACCTGCGGCCAGAGATCGGCTTTCAACTCTTCCAGCAGGGCTTCGCCCTCGGGCGTGAGGCGGATCAGCTTCTGGCGGTTGTCGCCCTTCACGCGGCTGGTCGTGGTGATGCCGAGTTTCTGCAGAGCATTGTGAATGCGGGTCACGGCCGGCTGGCTGATGCCGACGGCCTCGACCGCTTCGGTGACGCTCATCGGGCCATAGGTTGTGAGCGCGGCGAGCAGCGGGAAATGCGTGCCCTGAATGGGCAGGCCGCGATCAGCGAACACTTTGGTGGCGTCGGCCTGCATCTTCTCGGCCAGCCGCTTCAGCCGGCTGCCGAGGGCGAGATAACCCATCTCTGCGAGAACGTCTCTGGCCATTGGGGCCTCCTTCAAATCATGAGTTATATAACGTGTTATATAATGGGTGTGTCAAGCCGGGATGCGTGCAGGCGATTCAGGGATGTCAGGGCTGGGAAACCGGGTCGATCGGCTGGCGGGTGGCACGCCAGGTGAGGACGAGACCGGCGAGGGTGATGACGACCATCAGCCAGTAGAGTTTCGTCTGGGCATCAATCCCGCCCGGCGCGAGGGCGTCATAGGCGAGGCCGGCGGCGAGGCCGGTGACGGCCATGGCCGGGCCGAAGATCAGCGCGCCATTGGCCGAATAGGCGAGCGACAGCTTGTCATCCGGCAGGGCGGCCTGAAGGAAACGCATCGTACCGATATGCGTCATGGCGAAGCTGGCGGCGTGCAGGGTCTGAAACACATAGACCGCTTCGACCGGCAGGACGAAGCCGGCGGCGGTCCAGCGGATGAGGGCGCCGAGGCCGCCGATCCAGAGCATGGTGTAGTAGTTCATGTTCTTCAGAAGCTGGCGGGAGAGCAGCAGGAGCAGGATTTCCGCCGCAACACCGATGGCCCAGAGGGCGCCGATATGGCTGCCGTCGATGCCCTGGGCGATCCAGATATTGGAGGCGAACGCATAGTACGCCCCATGGCTCGCCTGGATCAGGGCGGCGGCGAGCAGGTACACGAACACGCCCGGTATCCGGTAGAGGGTGAAGGAGTCCGTGAAGGTGGAGATCAGCGGGCGGCGGGCCACGGCGGCGCGGGCGCCCTGCTTGGTGAAGATCGGCGCGATGGCGGCGAGGGCGGAGGCGGCAATCAGATAGACAAGTACCCAATCGGCGCCATACGCGCCGAGGATTGCCCCGCCGCCGAGATTGGCGGCCACGAAGGCGGCCGAGGCGATGGCGCGTCCCTCGCCATAGTCCGGCCGGCCGTGGCGCGTGCCGAAGACCAGAACCGCCTCAAACAGTGGGCCGATCAGGTTCATGGCGCTGTAGACGAGCACGCAGAGGAAGAAATCCACGGCGCGCGGCGAGTCCGGCACCAGCAGCGCATAGGCGGCCAGCGCCACCACCATCACCGAGGCGAGCGTGCCGCGCAGCCCGTGATCCTGGGCGATGCCGGCCGTCAGCGGGCCGGCGAAGATGCGGATGAGGATGGCAAGCGTGCTGGCGCCGGCAATTTCGGCGCCGGACATGCCGGCCACACGCTCCATCCAGACCGGCAGGTAAGGCAGGTTTGCGCCGAGGACGAGGTTGACGGCGCCGGCCGCCAGCGCGGCGCGCCAGGATGCGCTCAGGCCCATGATGGCTTACCGCTGACCCCTGCTGCGTGCCCCCTCATGGCTGATGCAAAGTCCCTTGTCCGAAGCCCCCGATTTTCCGCTGATACTCTGCTTGGCGGGGGCTTGGTAGGGGCTCAGCCCAAGAGTTTTCAGGTCATGGCGCTGCCATCTGGCCGCAGGCGTTCGCGCACCAGTTCGCCGAGCTTGCGGGCTTCGGCTTCGCGCGGGCTGCCGGCCTTCCAGGCGATGCCGACCTGGCGGCCGATGATCGGGTTGACGAAGGAGCGCACGGCGACATCCGGGCCGAGGGTGAGGCCGTTATCCGCCGCCAGCCGCGGGATCAGCGAGACACCCAGGCCGCCGGCGACCATGTTGACCAGCGTGCCGAGCGAGGTGGCGGCAACCTGTTCGCGCCCGGCGCCGGCCTTCAGGCGGCAGACCGAGACGGCATGGTCGCGCAGGCAGTGGCCATCTTCCAGCAGCAGCAGGTCTTCGCCCTGAAGGTCTTCCGGGGAGAGGCCGTTCTTGCGGCTGAGCGGGTGGCTGGCCGGGGCGGCGAGCAGGAACTCGTCGTCGAACAGGGTCATCACCTCGATACCGGGCGCTTCCCAGGGCAGCGCGATAAAGGCGGCGTCCAGCGTCCGGGCCCGCAGCTGGTCGATCAGGCGGTGGGTGCGGTCTTCGGTGAGGTAGAGTTTGAGATCGGGATAGCGCCGGGTGAGCTGGCCGACGATCTGGGGCAGCACGAAGGGCGCGATGGTGGGGATGGCGCCCAGATGGAACGGGCCGGAGAAGAGGGCCCCGGCGCTGGTGACCGCCTGGACGAGGGCGTGGGCGTCTGCCAGCAGGGCAGAAGCGCGCGCGACGGCTATTTCCCCGGCATGCGTCAATGTGGCGCCGCGGGATTCCCGCTCGGCCAGGGCAACCCCGAAGAGGTCTTCCAGCTCCTTTATGCCCGCCGAAAGGGTGGGCTGGGTGACGTGACATGCCTCGGCAGCACGGGAGAAAGAGCCCGTTTCACCGAGGGCGACGAGGAATTGAAGCTGGCGGAGCGTCGGAAGAATCATAGGGATAATCTATATGATAAATCGGAATTATCAATTTTCTTTATTGCGTGCACTGCACCAATTCGAGAGCTGCCTGCAGCCACCGAAGCAGGCCAGCAAACCGTTTGAGGAGACCTCCCTATGCTTGGCATCGGCCAGAAACTGCCTGACTTCCAGATCACCGGCGTGAAACCGAAATTCATGCAACACGAACAGAATGGCGAAAGCGCTTTCGAGCCGCTGACCCAGGACAGCTTCCCCGGCCTCTGGAAAGTCATCTTCTTCTATCCGAAGGACTTTACCTTCGTCTGCCCGACCGAGATCGCCGAGTTCGCGCGTCTTGCGCCGGAATTCGCTGACCGCGATGCCGTGGTGCTCGGCGGTTCGACCGACAACGAATTCGTGAAGCTCGCCTGGCGCCGTGAGCATGGCGACCTGAAAGAACTGCCGATCTGGCAGTTTGCCGACACCAACGGCTCGCTCGTCGATGGCCTCGGCGTGCGCGAAGAAGGCGCCGGCGTTGCTTACCGCGCCACCTTCATCGTCGATCCGCACAATGTCATCCAGCACGTCTACGTCACCAACCTCAACGTTGGCCGTAACCCGCAGGACACCCTGCGCGTGCTTGACGCTCTGCAGACGGACGAG
Organism: Hyphomonas sp. NPDC076881; assembly: GCF_050269995.1. Classification (NCBI taxonomy): domain Bacteria; kingdom Pseudomonadati; phylum Pseudomonadota; class Alphaproteobacteria; order Hyphomonadales; family Hyphomonadaceae; genus Hyphomonas; species Hyphomonas sp. NPDC076881. Next base: position 212,253 of record NZ_JBNNJJ010000006.1, read on the forward strand.
CTCTGCCCCTGCAACCGTCCGGTTGGCGGCAAGACGCTCGAACTCGCCTAAGCGAGACTGAATGCCAGCTGGTTCCGGGCCTTGCGCCTGCCCCCACGTCCCCCCGCCCATGGCGGGCGCGGCCGGGACCAGCTGGTTATTCGCCTTTCCATTTTCGAAGACTGACAGGAGTGCGCGATGTCGCTTGAAACCCTGAAGACCCTGATTCCGGACTATGCCAAGGATATCCGTCTCAATATCGGTTCTCTGGCGAACGAAACGATCCTGAACGACCAGCAGAAATATGGCTGCTACCTGGCCTCTGCCCATGCTTTGGGCGAGCCTCAGACGCTGCGCGCCATTGAGGCGGAAGCGCGCGGCAAGCTCTCGGCCGAAGCGGTGAATGCGGCCAAGGCGGCCAGCGCCATCATGGGCATGAACAATGTCTATTACCGCGCCACGCACCTGGTATCGAACACCACCTACACCACACTGCCCGCCCGCCTGCGGATGAACGTGATCGGCAATCCGGGCGTGGAGAAGGCCGATTTCGAGCTGTGGTCGCTGGCGGTGTCGGCGATCAATGGCTGCGGCATGTGTCTCGATGCGCATGAGGCCGAGCTGCGCAAACACGGCATGACCAGCGAGCAGATCCAGGCGGCGATCCGGATCGGCGCTGTGGTCAATGCGGCCGCGCGCATCCTCGCGGCAGAAGCGGCGCTGGCGGCAGAGCCCGCCTGATCGCGCCTCGCGAATCCTGAATGGGAGCCCCTGGGCCTTTATGGGCCTGGGGGCTTCTTTTTGGGCGGGGAGGGGGCAGCTGCGGGTAATGCCCTGCAGCGCGCATGTATTCTTGGTAAGGAAGCGGGCAAAAGCTGCGCGATTGCATCTCTGGCGGGCGAGCGATGCGGCATCGCAACACGGGCGCCTAAGCCCCGGTTTCTGCTTGGGTTTTGCGCCGTTTCCCATGCCTGCCCATTTGGGCACCCCGCGCTGTTCCGATGATGGGCGCTCTTTGTTCCTGAATTGGTCCAATGTGGAAATTCTGATTCGCCAGTGGTGCCCATTGAGGCCCATGCGTGCCCATGATACTCCAAATTTACACATGGTTTACCCATGGCGGGGTTTAGGCAGATAAGATTGGGCTAGGCGGGTGTTTGTTTCCTCCTATGAGGGCGCTATTGACGCAAAGGGCAGGGTTTCGATCCCTGCGCCTTTCCGCGCCGCATTGGGCGGGTCAAATCGCGTTTTTGTGTGGCAGGCCCCGGATGGGTCCGGCGCGCTGGAGGGGGGCGGCGAGGAGCTGATGGAGCTCTACCGCGAAACCCTGGCCGAACTGCCGCTGCAATCGCCCATCCGCGAAGCCATCGTCACCTGCATCATCGCCGCGTCTGCCGATCTCAAGATCGACGATACGGGCCGGGTGAAGCTGCCCGAGGATCTCTGCGAAGCGGCAGACCTCAGCGGCAAGATTAAGTTCTCCGGCCAGATGGATAGTTTCCGGATCTGGAACCCGGAACGGTTCAGCCTGCACCAGATGCGTATGCGGTCGATCGTCAACGCGCCGGAAACGCTCGATGCGTTTGCCTCTGCCTATAACAAGGTACGCCAGCGCCGCGCCGCGGCCGGACGTGGGGAGGCTGGCTGATGTCGACGCGCGCCACACCCCGCACACCCGCTGAGCCCGGCCATCTGCCGGTGATGCTGGCCGAAGTGCTGACCGCCCTCGCCCCGGCCGATGGCGATGTGATCATTGACGGCACATTCGGCGGCGGCGGCTACACCACTGCCATTCTGCAGGCGGCGAGTTGCACCGTACTCGGCATTGACCGCGATCTCGATGCAATCGTCCGGGCCGAGAAGATGGCGCAGGCCAATCCCCGCCTCGTTCCCCTGCTCGGCTGCTTCGGCGATCTCGACACCCTGGCTGAGCAGGCGGGCCATTCTGCCGTGGACGGCGTTGTGCTCGATATCGGCGTTTCCAGTTTTCAGATCGATCAGGCCGAGCGCGGCTTTTCCTTCATGAAGGATGGCCCGCTGGACATGCGGATGGGCGGAAGCGGTCCGTCTGCAGCCGATGTGGTCAACAAGATGAGCGAAAAGGGCCTGGCGGATGTGATTTTCCGTCTGGGCGAGGAAAAAAACGCCCGCCGGATTGCCCGTGTTCTGGTGCAGCGCCGGGCGGAGGCGCCGTTCGAGACGACGGCCGATCTGGCCACTGTGGTTGAAGACGCGGTTGGCGGGCGGCGCGGCGCGCGGGTGCACCCCGCCACGCTGACCTTCCAGGCGATTCGGATGTATGTGAACGACGAGCTGGGCGAGCTGGCGCGCGGCCTGCGCGCGGCCGAGCGTATCCTGAAACCGGGCGGGCGGCTGGTGGTTGTCACCTTCCATTCGCTGGAAGACCGGCTGGTGAAGCAGTGGATGAAGCAGAAAGCGGGCGCCGTGCCGTCCGGCTCGCGCCATATGCCGCTGCTTTCCAAGGGCCCGCAGCCGGCCTTTGAACTGCAGGAAAACAAGGCGGTGCAGCCGTCTGAAAAGGAAGTGGAAACCAATCCGCGCGCACGGTCTGCAAAGTTGCGGGCGGCGATCCGCACCAACGCGGACGCGGCCCAGGATGAGGCGAGCGACGGTATGAACCTGCCGCCGCTCGCGGAGCTGGAGAAGTCGCGATGAGCCGCAAGGTATTTTTCTTTGGTCTTCTGGTCGCCGGGTTGCTGATTTTCAGCCTCTACCGGGCAAAATATGGCGCCAAGGACACCGCCGCCGAACTGATGGCGGTGGAAGCGCAGATCGAGGAAGCCCAGCGCGAAAAGGCGCTGCTGGAAACCGAGCTTGCCCATATGAGCCGGCGGGACTGGATCGAGGAATATGCCCGCAAGGAGCTGGGCATGGCCCCGCCCAAGCCCGGCCAGATGGCCAATGAGGGCGACCTTGACGACGTGGTCGGCCCGCCGGTGACCACGCTGCGGGTCATGTCGGTATCCGGTGAGGCCGCTGACACAGCGGATACGGATGAAGATGCCGGCAAGGCTGCGGAGGCGCCCAGATGAGCGAAGCCTCCCGGCATCGTACACGGCTCGCTGGGCTGGCCATCGGCCTGCTCTTCGTGCTGATGGCGGGCCGGGGCGGTTATCTGGCCCTGTCGGACGCGCCGTCCAATGCGGCGGCGCGGCCGATGACGGCAGCGCTTCAGCAGCGTGCGGACATTGTGGACCGGAACGGCGAATTGCTGGCCACATCGGTTGTCTCCTGGTCGCTCTGGGCCAATCCGAGCCTGATCTGGGATGGCGCGGATGTCGCCGGGCAGCTTGTGCGTGTGCTGCCGGACCTGAACGAGGCCGACCTTGCTGCCCGCCTGTCTGACCCCAAACGCAAATTCGTCTGGGTAAAGCGCGGGCTGACGCCCCGCCAGCGCGAGCAGGTAGCCGCGCTTGGCCTTGAAGGCCTTGATTTCCGCGAAGAGGCCCGCCGGGCCTATCCGCGCGGTGTGCTGGCCGGGCAGGTGCTCGGTTATACCAATGTCGATGGGCAGGGGATCGCCGGGGTCGAACTGGCGCAGGAGGCCGCGCTTCAGGGCGGGGCGGCGCCTGTGCGGCTGACGCTGGACATCGGCGCCCAGGCGGCGCTGGAGGCAGAGCTCGCCACGGCGGCAATGGATTATGACATGAAGGGCGGCGCCGCGATCCTGATGGATACGCGCACCGGCGCCATTCGCGGCATGGCAAGCTGGCCGCCGTTTGACCCCAACCGCGCCAGCGATACGCCTGCGGACGACCCTTCCCGCACCAACCGGGCGATCAGCGCGGTGTATGAACTCGGCTCGATCTTCAAGCCGCTGACGATTGCTGCCGCGCTGGACGTGGGCGCGATCAAGCCGGAAGACCGGTTCCCGGTGGGCCAGCCCCTGTTGATTCAGGGGCGCCGCATCTCCGATACACACTGGTTTGCCCGTGAGGCGGACGTTTGGAAAATCCTTTCGGAAAGCTCCAACATCGGCACGGTGCAGGTGAATTATGCGCTGGGGGCCCAGCGCCAGCAGCAGTTTCTGGATCTGGCCGGCCTTACCCGCCGCGCGCCCGTCGGCCTGCCCGGTTCGGCTGCGCCGCTTGTGCCCGCGCGCATGGATGAGGTGACGGCCGCGACCGTTTCCTATGGCCATGGCATCTCGGTAACGCCGATGGCGTTTCTGGTGGCCTTCTCTGCCTTCGGGAATGACGGAGTGATGGCGGCGCCGGTGCTGCTGGAGGATGAGGCCGCGCCGAAGGCTGAGCCAGTGCGGCTGTTCTCCGGAGAGACGGCCCATCTGGTGACCGAGATGATGCGCCAAAGCGTGGTGAACGGGACATCGCGCCGCGCCGAGGTGCCCGGATACCGCGTGGCCGGCAAGACGGGTACGGCGGAGAAGCCGATCCCCGGCGGCTATGCCAAAGACCGCAATGTTGCGAGCTTTGCTGCGGTATTTCCTGCAGACAGCCCCCAATATGCCCTGATTGTGACGCTGGATGAGCCCAAGGCCATCGAGGACGGAAGCATGACCGCCGCTGTGAACGCTGCGCCGGTTGCCGGGCGTATCATTGAGCGCGTGGCGCCGCTTCTCGAGGTCGATCCGCGCTTTGAGGATCTCCGGCCTGCCACTGCGGCGCCCAGACCCCTCTCCCAGAACAGGAGTGAACTTTGAACCTCTCGGACCTTTTCCCGCTCGCCGAGAATGGCGAGACCGAGATTCTCGGAATGACTGCTGACAGCCGCAAGGTTCAGCCGGGCTGGCTGTTTGCGGCCCTCAAGGGCAGCGTGCATGATGGCGGGCGGTTCGTGCCCCAGGCCATCGCGCAGGGCGCTGCGGCGATCCTGTCGGATGGCGATGTGGGCGAGGTGTCCGTGCCGCATGTGATTGCCGATGAGCCGCGCCGCGCGCTGGCGCTGGCGGCCAAGCGCTTCTATGGCGCGCAGCCGGAATTCGTGGTGGCCGTCACCGGCACCAATGGCAAATCCTCAACAGTCGATTTTGCCCGTCAGATATGGGGCCGGGCAGGGATCAAGGCGGCCTCGATGGGCACGCTGGGCGCCATCGGGCCGAGCGGTAAGATCGATATCGGCCACACGACGCCTGACCCGGTAACCGTCAGTGAAACGATGAAAATGCTGGCCGCCCAGGGCGTGACGCATTGCGCGATGGAAGCTTCCAGCCATGGCCTGGAGCAGCATCGTCTCGACGGGGTGGACCTTTCCGCTGTTGCCTTCCTGAACCTCACCCAGGACCATCTGGACTATCATCCGACGATGGAGGCCTATCTGGGCGCCAAGCTGCGCCTCTTCCGTGATCTGGCCCCGAAGGGCATTCCGGCCATTGTCAACGCGGACAGCGATCATCGCGAGATCGTCGAGGAGACGGCGCGCAAGGCTGGGCTTCAGGTGGTCTCGTTCGGCTGGCGCGGCGAGGATCTCTGGATCGACGAGCTGATGCCGAAGGCGACGGGCCAGACGCTGTTCCTCTACTGGAAAGACGTGGAGCAGAAGCCGATCGAGCTGCCGCTGATTGGCGAGTTCCAGACGCTGAACGCGCTGGCGGCTGCTGCGCTCTGCCTGTCGCTGGGCATGGAGTTCCCGGCTGTGGCCGAGGGACTGGCCAATCTGAAGCCCGTGAAGGGCCGCCTCGAATTTGTCGGCAAGACCGAGACGGGCGCCGCCGTGTTCGTGGACTATGCGCATACGCCCGATGGGCTGGACGTGTTGCTGCGCGCTGTCCGTCCGCATACGGCGGGCCGGCTGAAGGTGATCTTCGGCTGTGGCGGCGACCGGGACGCCAAGAAGCGCCCGATCATGGGTGAGATTGCCAGCCGCCAGGCCGATGATGTGATCGTGACAGATGATAATCCCCGCTCGGAAGATCCGGCCAGAATCCGCGCCTCGATCCTTGGCGGCGCGAAGGGCGCCCGCGAGATCGGCGACCGGGCCGAGGCCATTCACACCGTGATCCGTGAGCTGAAAAAAGGTGACACGCTGGTGATCGCCGGCAAGGGGCATGAAACCGGCCAGATCATCGGGTCGCAGGTCTTGCCCTTCTCTGATCAGGATGAGGCGCTGACCGCCTTGAAAGCGAGCGCGCGATGACAGCCCCGCTCTGGATCTCCAGCGATATCGAACTCGTCACCGGTGGCGCGGCCAGCCAGCCATTTGAGGTGACGGGCACAATCTCCATCGACACGCGCACCCTGCAAAAGGGCGACCTCTTTGTGGCGCTGAAGGATCAGCGCGACGGGCATGACTTTGTGGAGGCTGCCTTCAGGGCCGGGGCGGCCGGCGCGCTGGTTTCCCGCCCCATGCCAGGCGGACCGGTGGTGCAGGTTGAGGATGTGCTCGACGCGCTGACCCAACTCGGCATTGCCGCCCGCGTGCGCTGCGGCGCGCACCGCACGGCGGTGACAGGCTCTGCCGGCAAGACATCGGTGAAGGAGATGCTGGCGCAGATCTACCGCGCCTTTGGCCCCGCCCATTGGAACGTCAAGAGCTTCAACAACCACTGGGGCGTGCCGCTGACGCTGGCGCGGATGCCGGAAGAAACCCAACGCGCGGTGTTCGAGATCGGCATGAATACGCCCGGCGAGATTGCCCCGCGCAGCCATATGGTGCGCCCACATACCGGCATTGTGACCTGCATTGCGGCGGCCCATCTTCAGGGGCTTGGCTCGGTGGAGGGGATCGCCGAGGAGAAGGCAAACATCTTTGCCGGCCTGGAAGCAGGCGGCACCATCATTCTGCCAGCGGACGATAAATTTCTGGATTATCTCTCCGAACGGGCGCGGAGTTTCTGTCCCACGGGCAATGTCGAGACGTTCGGAACCTCGCCCGATGCCACTGCCCGCATCGTGGCCTATGAAACCGACGGCCGCACCAGCCGCGTGGACGTGGAAATCGTCGGCCGCCGGGCCAGCGTGACGCTGAATGCCGTCGGCGCGCACTGGGCACAGAATGTCGCCGCCGCCCTGCTCGCTGCCAGCCAGTCCGGTCTCTCGGTCACCGAATGTGCCGAGGCGCTGTCGGGCTACGCGCCGCCGCCGGGCCGGGGCACTTCCGAAACGCTGACCCTGCCGGAGATCGGCGAGATCACGCTGATCGATGACGCCTACAACGCCAACCCCGCCAGCATGCGCGCCGCCCTCAAGGGGCTGTCCCAACGCGCGGGGGCGCGCCGTCTCGCCGCGCTCGGCGACATGCGCGAGATCGGGGAGTCCTCAGCCGAGGAGCACCGCAACCTTGCCGGGCCGATCGTTGAGGCAGGGGTTGATGGGGTGTTCCTGGCTGGTGCCGAAATGCAACACCTTTCCGAGGCTCTGCCGCAGGATCTGCAGCAGATATCTGCTCCGACTGCGGATGAGTTGTGGAATCAGCTGCAAAAAGCACTGCGCGCTGGGGATGTGCTCTTGATCAAAGGGTCGAATGCGTCCGGGATGGGACGGATAGCGGACCGGCTGCGCCAATGGAGCCAGCCGGCCGGATTGGGCAAGATGGATGGCGGCTCAGAAGGAGCTGCGAGGGTAAGCTGATGCTGTATGAACTGCTGGCCGCGGACAGCGGCGTATTCAATCTTCTGAACTACATTACCTTCCGCACAGGTGCGGCAGTCGTCACGGCATTTCTGGTGACGGTGCTGATCGGTGACGGGCTGATCAACTTCCTGCGTGCACGCCAGGGCAAGGGCCAGCCGATTCGCGATCTCTCCCTGGAGGCCCAGCTCTCGAAGAAGGGCACGCCCACCATGGGCGGCCTGCTGATCTGGGTGGGCCTGATCGTCGCCGTGGCCCTCTGGGGCAACTGGCAGAACCCTTATGTCTGGGTCACGCTCGTCGTCACCTTTTCCTATGCCTTCCTCGGCTTCCTTGACGACTATGCCAAGGTCACCAAGCAATCGACCGATGGGGTGTCCGCCGGGGCGCGCCTGATTACCGGCTTTGGTATCGCGGCCCTTGCCTGCGCGGTCATCATGGGCCTGCACGGGGCGCACACGCCAGCCGGCCATGCCGAATGGGGCCCGCTCAATCCGCTGGCGGAATGGATTGCCGGCTTTGCGCCGAAAACCTCTGTGCAGCCGGCCGACCCGAACTTCTCCGGCGGCGTGGCGGTGCCTTTCGTCAACAACTACTTCCTGCCGCTGGGCGGTTTCTTCATCCTCTTCGGCATGATTGTCATCGTCGGCGCGGCCAATGCGGTGAACTTCACCGACGGGCTTGATGGCCTGGCCATTGTGCCGATGACGTTCGCCGCCGCTGCCTATGCGATGATTGCCTATCTCACCGGTAACTTCGTGTTCGCCTCCTATCTCGGCATCCAGTTTGCCCCGGGCGCGGGCGAGCTTGCCGTGATCCTGGGCGCGGTGATCGGGGCAGGCATGGGCTTCCTCTGGTTCAATGCCTATCCGGCAAAAGTCTTCATGGGCGACACCGGCTCGCTTGGCCTGGGCGCGATGCTCGGCGTGGTCGCCGTGGCGACGAAACATGAATTCGCGCTTGTCGTGATCGGCGGCCTCTTCGTGATCGAGGCGGTTTCGGTGCTCAGCCAGATCGGCTGGTTCAAGATCACCAAACGCCTGACGGGCGAGGGCAAGCGCATCTTCCTGATGGCGCCCCTGCACCACCATTTCCAGAAGAAGAACTGGCCGGAAACGCGCGTGGTCGTGCGCTTCTGGATTCTCTCCGTCCTGTTCGCCCTGATGGGCCTTGCCACCCTGAAGCTGAGGTGATGCAGGCGCCATGATCCCCATTACCGAATACGCTGGAAAAGACGTTGCGGTGTACGGCCTCGGCCGCACCGGTCTCAGCGCGGCCAAAGCCCTCAAGGCTGGCGGCGCGCGCGTCCATGCGTGGGACGATAATGAGGAAAGCCGCGCCAAGGCCGAAGCGGCCGGCATCGCCCTCTCCGACATCAACAAGCGCGACTGGCAGACCTTTGCTGCGCTCGTCCTGTCGCCGGGCATTCCGTACAAATTCCCCCAGCCTCACCGCCTGGTGCGGATGGCGGAGATGACCGGCGTTCCGGTGATCGGGGATATGGAACTTTTCGCCCGCGCCGTGCAGGCGCTGCCCGAGAGGGCGCGGCCGAAGATCGTCGCGATCACCGGCACCAATGGCAAATCCACGACCACGGCACTGATCGGGCATATCCTGAAACAGGCCGGGCGCGACGCGCGCGTTGGCGGCAATATCGGCACCGGCGTGCTGGATCTGGCCCCGCTGCATTCCAATGCCATCTATGTGCTGGAGATGTCGTCCTACCAGCTCGACCTGGTGAAAAGCCTGCGCTGCGATGTGGCCGTCTTCATGAACCTCTCGCCTGACCATCTCGACCGGCATGGCGGCATGGATGGCTATCAGGCGGCGAAGATGCGCATCTTCCAGAACCAGACAGAGAAGGATGTCGCCGTCATCGGGTTTGACGATGTCTACTCCCAGTCGATCGCCATCGGCCTGTCGGCCAAGGGGCCGCAGAAGGTGGTGCAGATCTCCTCTACCTACACGCTGGGCAAAGGCATCAGCGCGGTGGATGGCCGCCTTTATGACAATCAGTCCGGCAAGGCGGAGTTCGTCGGCAAGCTGGATGAATGTCCGGCCCTGATCGGGCGCCACAATTACCAGAACGCTGCGGCGGCCTATGCGGCGTGCCGGGCGCTGGGCCTTGATCCGGGTACGATCATGGCGGGGCTGCGCTCCTTCCCCGGCCTTGCCCACAGGATGGAAGCGGTCGGCGAGATTGATGGCATCCGCTTCATCAACGACTCCAAGGCAACCAACGCCCAGGCCGCCGAGCAGGCGCTGCGCGCCTTCAAGAACATCTACTGGATCGCCGGCGGGGTTCCAAAGGCGGAGGGCATTGCCCCGCTCGCCCCGCTCTTTCCCAACATCACCAAGGCCTATCTGATTGGCCAGGCTGAAGATGCCTTCGCCGCTACGCTGCACGGCAAGGTGCCCAGCCAGGTGTGCGGCGCGCTCGACCGGGCGGTGGAGGCGGCCTACCGCGACGCCAAGGCCGCTGGTGAACCGGGCGCGGTTATCCTCCTGTCACCCGCCTGCGCGAGCTTTGATCAGTTCAAGGATTACGAGCAGCGGGGCGACGTGTTCCGCAGCCTTGTGCAGGGCATGATGCCGGCAAGCCTGAAGGTGACCGCGTGAGCTACACGGCCAACGCACCGCTTCTGCCGCGTTCGGATACATCCTGGTTCACCGAATGGCGCCGCACGCTGGACTGGGGCCTGGTTGCCGGCGCTGTCCTGCTGATGGGGATTGGTCTCCTGATGTCGCTCGCCGCCGGGCCGTCTGCCTCTGCGCGGATCGGCTATGGGGACGCCTATTATTTCGTCTACCGGCAGGCGGGACTGGCGGCCCTCAGCTTTACGATCATGATGAGTTTCAGCGCGCTTGACCGGAAATGGGCGCGGCGCGCGGCAACCGCGATTTTCTTCGTCAGTATCGTGATGATGATTGCCGTGCTCGGCATCGGGCATGAGGCCAAGGGCGCCCAGCGCTGGTTGCGCTTTGCCGGCTTCTCCATCCAGCCGAGCGAGACGGTGAAGCCGGCGCTGATCCTGCTCTGCGGCTGGCTGCTGGCGCAGCGCGAGCTTTATCCCAAGGGCCCCTGGGCGCTGGTGGCCTTCATCTTCTATGCGGTGACGCTTGGCTTGTTGCTGCTGCAACCGGATGTCAGCCAGTCGGTGCTGCTGACGGCCGCCTTCCTGACGACCTTCTTTGTCAGCGGCCTGCCCAAGCGCTGGGTGGGGATATTTGGCCTGGGCGGCGGCGTGCTGGCCGTGGCGCTCTATAATCTGCTGCCCTATGTGAAGGCGCGGGTGGATGTGTTCGTGAACCCGGCTTCGGTGGATCGCTACCAGCTCGACAAGGCGGCCGAGGCCATCAGCCGGGGCGGCCTGTTCGGTGTCGGGCCGGGGGAAGGGCTGGTGAAGGCCCGCCTGCCGGACGCGCATACCGATTTCATCTTCGCGGTGATGGCCGAGGAGTTCGGCCTGGTGGCGATTGTCGTGCTGATGGCGATCTTTGCGATGATGGCGATCCGCGGTTTCCGCGCCGCCGCCCGGATCGAGGACGGCTATGCCCGCACGGCGGCGGCTGGCCTCTTCACCCTGTTCAGCCTGCAGGCGGCGGTCAATATCGGTGTGAACCTGGCCGTTCTGCCGCCAACCGGCGTGACACTGCCTTTTGTCTCCTATGGCGGCTCTTCCATGGTGGGTATGGGATTGACGCTTGGCCTTGCGCTTGCTCTCGTCCGCGGCGAAGGCACAAGGAGCCGTGGCCAGTATGGCTGACACACCCGATTCAAAACTCGTTATCATCGCAGCCGGGGGCACCGGCGGCCACATGTTCCCCGCCCGCGCCTTTGCCGATGAAATGCGCGCACGCGGCTGGAACACGGCGCTGATCTCCGATTCGCGGGGCTTGAAATACGCTGCCGACTTTCCGGCAGACTGGAAGGAAGAGATCGAAGCGGCCAGCCCCAACTTCCGCAAGCCCTGGACGGTGCCCGGCGCGGCGCTGAAGATCAATGCCGGCATTGCCCGCGCCCGCCGCCTGATGAAGCAGCACCGCCCGGCGCTGGTCGCCGGCTTTGGCGGCTATCCGGCCTTCCCGGCGCTGGCGGCGGCGCGGCGCCTGGGTGTGCCGATCATCATCCACGAACAGAACGCTGTGCTTGGCCGTGTGAACCGCCAGTTTGCCAAACATGCCAAGCTGGTGGCGAGCGGGTTTGAGCGGCTTGACCGCCTGCCCCCAGGCTCGGCGCACATGCCGATCGGCAATCCCGTGCGCGCGCCAATCCTGGAGGCGGGGAAGGTTCCCTATCCGCCTACGGACGAGACGCTGAACATCTTCGTCACTGGTGGCAGCCAGGGATCGCGCATCATCGGCGAAGTCGTGCCGCTGGCGATCGCCAACCATATTCCCGCGCCGCTGCGTGTGCGCCTCAAAGTGGTTCAGCAGGTGCGCGAGGAACAATATGAGATTGTCTCCAATATCTATCGCAATGCCGGTGTTGCCTGCGAGCTGTCTGCCTTCTTCCGCGACATGCCGGAGCGTCTCGCCGCGTCCCATCTGGTGATCGCGCGCTCGGGCGCCGGCACGGTCAGCGAACTTGCTGCTGTCGGGCGCCCGTCGATCCTCATTCCGCTCGCCATCGCCATGGATGACCATCAGGCGGCGAACGCTGAAGCGCTGACCGGGGTGGGCGCCGCCGACATGATCCTGGAAGCCAATGTGACCCCCAGGCTGCTCGGCGAGCTGATCTCGGCGCGCCTCTCTGATGGCGCAGACCTTGCGGCGCGCGCTGCCGCTGCAAAGACTGCCGCCCGCCCGGATGCGGCCCAGAAACTGGCGGAAATGGCGGAGAGGATTGCGGAACTATGATCCGCCGCTCTGCCTATATTGCGCTCGCTTTCGGCCTGTTCCTCACGATCTTCGAACTCGTGCGCAATTGGGGCCATTGGCTGCCCTGGCCGTTCTGGCTGGTCAGCTTCATTACGGCCGGGGCGCTGATCTGGGGCGCCATCCGCACGCTGTATCAGGGCTCCTCCCGCATGCTGTCGGCCGCCTGGGGCGTCACGGTCGGCGTTTTCTGGATGTCATATTTCACGCATGTGCAGGTTCTGGTCGAAGGCGTCAGCGTGCCTAAGGGCGAAGGTCCGATGACGCTGGTGATGGGCCTGATGCTGATCGTTGCGATTGCGGGGCTTTTGTTGTCACTGACGCGGCGGACGATTTAGAAGCACGAGGTTTGCCATGACCCCCCCAACCCCGTTTCCGGTAGGCCCGGCGCATATCGTCGGCATCGGCGGCATCGGCATGTCGGGCATTGCCGATGTGATGCTGACCATGGGCTATGAGGTTCAGGGCTCGGACGTGGCCGACAGTGCCAATGTTGAGCGTCTGCGGGCGCGCGGGGTGAAAGTGTTCATCGGCCACAAGGCAGAGAATGTGACCGGCGCCGGCACGGTGATCATCTCCACGGCCATCCGCCGGGATAATCCGGAAGTGCAGGCCGCGCGCGCTGCCGGCATCCCGGTTGTGCGCCGCGCCAACATGCTGGCCGAGATCACCCGCCTCAAATACACCGTCTGCATTGCCGGCACGCATGGTAAGACGACCACTACCTCGCTGGTCGCCTGCCTGCTGGACGGGGCGGGCATTGACCCGACGGTGATCAATGGCGGCATCATCCATGCCTATGGCTCCAACTACAAGGCGGGCGAAAGCGACTGGATGGTGGTGGAAAGCGATGAGAGCGACGGCACCTTCGCCAAGCTTCACCCCACCTGCGCCATCGTTACCAATATCGACCCCGAGCATATGGACCATTACCGCACCATGGAAAATCTGCGCGAGGCGTTCGACACCTTTGTCGAAAACCTGCCCTTCTATGGCTTTGCTGTTCTCTGTACGGATCACCCCGAAGTGCAGGCGCTGGCCGCCCGCGTCACCGACCGGCGGCGCATCACCTATGGGTTCAACCTGCAGGCTGATGTGCGCGCGGTGAACCTGCGCACCGATCTTTCCGGCGCGCATTTCGATGTCGAGATCCGCCGCGGGGCCGGCGAGCCGCCCCGCCGGATCGAAGGGCTGACCCTGCCGATGGCGGGTGAGCATAACGTCCAGAACGCGCTGGCGGCCATCACCGTGGCGCTCGAACTCGGCGCGAGTGATGACCAGATCCGGGGCTCGCTGGCAAAGTTTGGCGGCGTGAAGCGGCGCTTTACGCAGGTGGGCGATTGGGTGCCCGCTGCGGGCCAGGAGCCGGTGAAGATCATCGATGATTACGGCCACCACCCGGTCGAGATTGCTGCCGTGCTGAAGGCCGGGCGCGCCATGCAGGGCGACGGCACGCTGATCGCGGTCTGCCAGCCCCACCGGTACTCGCGGCTCAGCGACCTCTTCGAGGAATTTTCCCGCTGCTTCGATCAGGCCGACCATGTTCTGGTCGCGCCTGTCTATGAGGCAGGCGAGACGCCCATCCCCGGCATCACGCATGAAGCCCTTGTCCGCTCCATCCAGCGCCATGGACATCGCAGTGCGCAGGCATTGTCTTCGCTCGCCGATCTGCCCGAAGCGGTTAAGGCGCTGGCCGGGCCCGGCGCGATGGTTGTCTGCCTGGGAGCAGGGGATATCACCCGCTATGCCGGGGAGCTTGCCGGCAAGCTTCAGGGCTGACGCTGGGTCACAGACAAAACCGCCTTCCGCTTTGTGCAATTGCCACTAGTCTCGCCGCACAACGCGCGGAGCACACGCGCCGGGAGGATGCGAATGGCGCAAGCGATTGTGGATGCCGGTGGCGGCAACCTGGCTCATACTCACAAGGGAGAAGGAGGCGCGCTCGGCAAGACCGGCTTCTCCTGGGCCTGGTTCGAGGCGGCGCGCAATCCCTACTACATCCTGATCGTCATTTACGTGTTCGCGCCGTATTTCGCGCGGGACATTGTCGGCGCCGATATCCTCGCCAGTGGCAAGCTGGATGGGCTCTCGCCCGAGGAGGCCCACCGCGTTGCCGGCGCCGAAGGCCAGGCGACGGTTGCCAATCTTTCCAAGACGGCAGGCTATATCGCCGCCCTGACCGCGCCCTTCCTCGGCGCTGCGTTCGACCGGGGCCTGCGCCGCAAGCCGCTGATCTTGCTCTGCCTGTCGCTGATCTCGCTGGTGGGAATTTCCCTCTGGTGGGCCATTCCCGGCCCGGCTGGCCTCTCGACCGGCGCGATCATGTCGCTGCTGATCATCGCCTATGTCTCCTACAGTTACAGCGAGGTGGCGCACAATTCGATGTTGCCGGATGCGGCGCGGCTGGATGCCTTGCCGGCCGTGTCGGGGCTGGGCCTTGCGCTTGGCAATGGCATGGCGACGCTGATGTTTGTCGCCATTGTGTTCATGTTTGCGCTGCCGGAGGTGCTTGGCTGGCCATTTGCCGCCCCGTTGTTTGGAATTGATCCGGCCCAGTATGAACAGTTCCGCATTGCCGGGCCGATCTGCGGGGTCTGGATGCTGGCCTCGATGATCCCCTTTTTCCTCTATGCGAAGGATACGGGCGTACGCGGCACCTCGCCGGTGCGGGCGATCCGGGAAGGCGCCCAGGGCGTGGTTCGCACCATTCGCCAGGCCGCGCATCACCGCGAGGCGTTCAAATTCCTCATTGCCCGGACCATCTACGCCGACGGCATGTTCGCGCTGCTGACCATCGGCGCGGTGTATGTCAGCCTGTTCCTCGGCTGGGGCCTGATCGAGCTGACGATCTATGCCATCTGGGCCTCGGCCTGGGGCGTGGCGGGCGGCATCTTCGGCGGCTGGCTGGACCAGCGCCTCGGCCCCAAGAATGCGCTGATCGTCGAGATCGCCGCAATTGTGCTGATCCTGTTCCTCGGCCTTTCGGTGACGCGAGACTCCGCCTTCTTCGGCCTGGTGCCAAACGTAAAGGTATGGGACGCGCCGTTCTTCTCCGGCTCA
This sequence comes from Hyphomonas sp. NPDC076881, assembly GCF_050269995.1. Lineage (NCBI taxonomy): Bacteria > Pseudomonadati > Pseudomonadota > Alphaproteobacteria > Hyphomonadales > Hyphomonadaceae > Hyphomonas > Hyphomonas sp. NPDC076881. Next base: position 227,717 of record NZ_JBNNJJ010000006.1, read on the forward strand.
TCGGACCTGATCTATCTGGTTCAGGGCGCGCTGATTGCCATCTTCGCCACGGCGAACATTTCCTCCAGCCGCTCAATGCTGATCCATGTCGCGCCGGCGCATATGCGGGGCGAGTTCTTCGGCCTGTTTGCGATTGCCGGAACGGTGACGGTCTGGCTCGGGCCGCTGCTGATCGAGCAGTTCACCCGGATGTCAGGCGATCAGCGGATCGGCATGTCGGCCATCGCGCTGCTGTTCTTCCTCGGGCTCGCGGTACTGCTGACGGTCAAGTCTGATCCGCCCGCGCGGCGCGCGATATAATCTCTCAGCTCGCCGGGCCGAAGGCAGGGGCCCCCCCGCCGCTGCTGCGGATGCGTTCGATATTCGAAACCCGCCGGGGGCGCAGATAGAAGGTGTCGGTCATCGTCATCGAGGAGTCGATGATCAGGCTGAAGCCGCTTGTATAGTCATACTCGATCTCGGTCAGGATCACCGATCCGGGCTGGGGCACAATGCCCTCCGGCACCGGGACGATGGAATTGACCACGCGCGGCTCCATCTTGTAGCCATCTGACCAGGCAACGCGCTTCTGGCCATTGCCGCTATCGACGATGGATGTAATCCGCATACGGGTTTCCGAGGCCTGATAGGGCTGCATCATCACCGTGGCGGCGTTGTAGAGTTCCCGCATGTCCTCATCGGTCACCGAGGCAAGGCGAGAGGTGAGATCGCCCAGGCTGGAGGCCGTTGCCGTGACGCGGCGATCGGCACGCATCATGAAACTCAGCTCGATACAGCCGAAAAAGATCAGCACCATGAGGGGCGCAATAAAGGCAAATTCTACGGCCGAAACCCCGTCCTCATTCCGAAGAAGGCTTTTCAGGCTCAGCCGCCGGGGCGCATTCGCGCGCTCAATCCGGGCTTTGAAATAGCGATTGAGCAGCATTAGGATTCGCTCCCGAAAGGCTCGTTGCGGAACACCACATTGGACTGGATCAGGTGTTTGTGGCCCGCCATGTTGGCGAGGGGGGCGCTGAGGAGCGGCGTCATCAGATCCCACTCATAGAATACGCGCACGGCCACGATGTCGTTGGGACCACCCGGAATGAAGCCGAATTCCTCGCCATTGATGGCGCCCGCTTCATTAAGGGGCGAGCCTGAGGGCACGTGGCTGAAGCCATCAATGGTCTGAACATCGAAATAGAGGCGGTTCTGGCAGTCCATCATACCCATCAGTTCACTGCAGAGCAGTTCCCGGAATTCTTCCGCCGTCATACCTGCCTGCTGCACGGCGCCGGTGCGCAGCGGCCGGGCAGCATCGGCAATGCCATGGTCAAGGATCGCCGCCATGATGAAGATCATGCAGACTTCCAGCAGGCCGAAGATCAGGAAAAAGAAGGGGGCAGCGATCAGCGCAAATTCCACCGCCGCAATTCCCCGATTGTCATCGGCGTAATCGCGGAAGCGCGCCTGAAGGCGCGCCGCAAGGCTGTATCGGATGCTGGGCATCATCAGGCATTCCCCCCGCTGGGATCAGCCTGATGATCTATCATGTTCCGGTTTGTGGCCCGTTGATCAGGTCGATGCAATTTCACGCATCGCTTGGCTGGCGATCAGTTGCCTTCCGTCAGGGCCTGGGCTTGCAGCTGTTGCTGGATGAGCCCTGTGAAATAGTCCGGATCATCGCCCAGATTGAGGGCCGAACGGCAGACCGGGGCGCAATCATAAGTCTGGCTCTGACCGGCGCGGTTGATCGTCACCAGGTTAGAGGAGTTGGCGGTGACAACCACTTCGGCGCTGTAAACCTCTTCACCGGCCTTGTTGAACACCATCAGATTGGTGGTGCCATAGCTCTTGCCGGTCACGAAGATCAGCCGCTCGTCATGCACGGCGACATCGGCAATGTTCTTGTTGCCGACCACAATGCTGGAGGCCGGGCCGGAAAGGCGCAGGGGCACGGTTTTGGAAGCCTCGATGGACAGGTGCTGTGCCTGGGCGGCGCCGGCGAGAACCAGGCTGGCGAGAGCAGCAAGGGCAGGCTTCACGAGGATCTTCATTATACGGAAACTCCGGCGCATGTTTTCCGGAAACTCGCTTATTTTGGTTTCCCATTTCCTAATGCCCCTTCAGGGCGGCGCAGGCATTTCGCCGGGAAGGGGCATTTTCAAGGTGTATATATAAGGAATCGCGCGCGCGTAGGGCCCGGATCTGCTGCAGCGTAATCAGTAAACAACCCCCTGATTTCGCTTCATGAATTTTCTGACTCCGGAAACGAGATCTCAAAGTTGCTCGTGTAGAACCATCCCTGTTCCGGGAATAAAAGTTTCTAGCCGGAACTGTCAAACGCATGATGGGAGTTTCCAATGTTTGCACGTTTTCTGAAAGACGAGTCCGGCGCAACCGCTATTGAGTACGGCCTGATCGCCGCTCTGATCGCTGTCGCCATCATCGGTGGTGTGTCGGCTCTCGGCACGAACGCCAACGCTACGTTCACGACTGTTGCTGGCAAAATGGGCAGCGCCGGTGGCGCCGAAGAATAATCGGACGCTGACTAGTTGATCCAAGAAAGAGCCGCCGGTCATCCGGCGGCTCTTTTCTTTCCAGCCACAATCCCGCGCGCTTCAAGGCTTCTTTCAGGCTTTTGCGCCATGATTGGCTGCTGATCTCGATGTTTGGGAGACGTTTTATGCTGCTCATGGTCTTCGCCGCCCTTTTCCTCAGCCTGTGCGTGCTGGCGGCGCTTTATGATGTAAACCAGCTGAAGATCCCCAACTGGCTGAACCTTACCCTCGCGGGCCTGTTCCTTCCGGCCGCGGCCGTGTCCGGCCTGCCGCTGGAGATCATCGGGGGCCATGTGATGGCCGGGGGCCTGGCCTTCGTGATTGCCTTTGGCCTCTTCGCCTTCCGCATCTTCGGGGGAGGGGACGCCAAGATGATCCCCGCCGTGGTGCTGTGGATGGGCCCGGAAGCGGCGCTTCTGTTTGCCTTCAAGATGGCGATTGCGGGCGGCCTCTTCGCCACCCTGATCCTGGCGGTGCGCCGCACGGCGCCGGCCGAAACCATTCCGGGCTTCATGCGCGCGCCCTTCCATCCCAAGGCGCCTGTACCTTATGGGGTTGCGATTGCGGCCGGCGCCCTGCTGGCGGGCGCGGCCTCGCCCCTCCTGGCCGGCCTCTACGCTGCAGCCGGAATTTCCGGTTAACGATCCTTTAGGCGGCGCGTGCAATTTTCCCCACAGTATGAACTGGCTGGCCGTATGCGTTTACCTTTGCATACGGAATTGGGAGGGAGAGGCGCCGCATGTCGCCGATACGCATTATTATCCTGTTGCTGGCCCTTGTCGCGGCCGGCGGGGCAGCCCTGCTTGTAAGCCGCATGAGCCAGCCGCAGGTCGTCACTGAAACGGTGACCCGCGACAACACCATCGTCCAGACAGAACAGGTCTCCGAAATCAAGGTTCTGACCGCCAAGCGGGATTTCGCCATCGGTGAACAGATCAAGGCCGAAGATCTCCAATGGTCGGTGTGGCCTGAAAAGGGCGTTGTCGAAGGTCAGTATACCGAAGCGGCGGCCCCGAATGCGATCGAGGAGATCACCGGCGCGGTCGTGAAAATGCCGGTCTATAAGCAGGAACCGCTGATGCCGCAGCGCATCGTCAAGCGCGGCGAGGCGGGCCTTCTGCCGGTGCTGATGGGCGCAGACATGCGCGCTGTCTCGGTCGGTATTTCGCCTGAGTCGGCGTCCGGGGGCTTCATTCTGCCCAATGACCGGGTGGACCTGATCCTTACCTATAGCCAGACGCCGAGCGTCAATAACGGCCTGACAGAAGAGCGCACGGTCTCCAAGATCATCCTTCAGAATGTGCGGGTGCTGGCGATTGACCAGGCCTATGCGCCCGGCGCGCCCGAAGAATCCACGCGCATCGGCCGCACCGCAACGCTTGAGGTAACTCCCGCCGAAGCCGAACTGGTGGCCTTGTCACAAAGCAAGGGCCAGCTTTCCCTCGCCCTGCGTCCGCTCACTGAGGAAGCGGTCAGCGCCGCGCGCACGCCGCGCCTTGAGCTGAATGGCGGCGATGATGCCGGCAGCGCGGTGATGATTATTCGCAACAGCCGGCCAACCCTTACGGCCATGGGGAGCAACTGAGTATACGCATGATGAAGGCGCTGACCTGCGCGACCCTCCTTACACTCGCAGCTGGCCCGTTGGCGCTGGCCCAGACCGTGCCGAACGGGATGGGAACCAGCATCACGAAGCCGGGAGACCAGGCCGTTTCCCGCAAGGTGACGCTCGGGGTCGATAAGTCGATGATCGTCGATCTGGAGGCGCCGGCCGCCGATGTGGTGATTTCTAATCCCGAGATCGCAGACGCCGTTGTCCAGACCGCTCAGCGGATCATTTTCCGCGGTATCCGGTTCGGCCAGACCAATGCGCTGATCTTTGACCGGGCAGGGCGCACGCTGCTGGACCTCAACATTTCCGTTGAAACCGATCTTGCCTCTCTTGAAGACACCATTTCCCGGCATGTTCCCGATGCGCGGGTGAAGATTGAAAGCATCAATGGCAGCATCATCCTGACCGGGATGGTGGACAACCTCTCACAGTCCGATCAGGTCAGCCGTCTGGTCAAGGCCTTCTTTCCGGAGGCATCTGCCGGCGGCAGCCTTCAGATCGTCAATATGCTGAACGTCAACGCGACGGATCAGGTTCTGCTGGAAGTGCGCATTGTGGAAATGCAGCGCAGCGTGATCAAGCAGCTGGGGATCAATCTTTCCGGTTCCACCAGCTTTGGCGAACTTGCCAGCCAGTCGCTTCAGCAGGTGTTTCAGAACGGCCTGCCGCTGTTCTTTGATCCCGATACGGGGCAGTACAATACCACAGGGCAGGGCACAGTGAACCACGCCGGGTTTGCCGGAGGCCATTTTCTTTGAGAGAGTGGCCCTATGACAGACAAGAAGCAGAGATCTCATTACTCGCCAGAGGTGCG